>JBGTGJ010000205.1:0-10170 GCA_041746775.1 bacterium | reverse complement strand
GACCACCCAGGGGATGAACCGAGAGGTTTGCAATATGGTGAAGTCACCGGAAACAGCTCTTTTACGGAGCGAGGGATAGCCTCCGCAGGGTTTACTACTTCCGTAGATCTTCCAATCCTAGGAAAAGCAATTGAAATGGCCCCCGCAGGTGATGTGTTGCATGTCACGGAAACTGTCGTCTACCATCAGCCGGTTCTTTTGAATCAATCTCATACTACTATTGGGACTGTTTTCCAGAATGAGCCCCTTAAACTCATCTTTTCTGAACGTGGGAAATACAATTCCGCAGGCGAGAAATTAGTAAGCAGCAGATCGAAGCTCTTATTTGGCATGAAACGTTCCGAGGTCAATCCTACTACACTTTCCGCGGAAGAAATTGAAAAACTTCCACCGTTGGTAAGCACCGAGCCAATCACTCAAGAATTTATTAACCGTTTCGCTGAAGTCAGTAATGATCCCCGGTATGTTAAGGACGGAATCCTTCACCCCATGGCGACATTCAATCTCGCTGAAAAAGCATTACATCAATCACAAGCAGTTGGTGTCTCCATGCGTCCCTTCGGATTAACGGCTACTTTCAACGGAAAAGCTCGAGAGGGTGACGCCCTTCGCTTCTTTGTTGGGAAGGCACATAAGGGGAATATGGTCACCGTTCTTAATCAAAATGCGGAATTGATCATGACCTTAGAGCATAGCTTCATTGAACAGGCTCCATCCACTGCTTCAATTCAACCCGGTGACTTACAACCAGTCGAAAGAGTTTATGGCAAAGCAAGGTTGATGGTGAATGTCGCAGCAGGACTTCGAGCGGTGCAAAGAAGCGCCGATCAAATAGCCTCCTCGGTGCCACAAATTCGCCAGGCGCTTGGCGATAGAATTCATCAACCTTGGATCATTGCAGGTCTTTCGGATGGAATGGGTTTCGACACCGCAGTCGCCTTAATATTGGCCGGGGCAAAAAATTTGGTCGGTCCATTCTTAGAACCTCCGGGACTCTTATTGCGGGGCACTCCACTCTATGTAGGACGCCTTGCAAATATCGAAGGGCTGCGCGTTTTTGCCCAAGAAAGAGGTCTGAACTTTAATCCCATCTACGAGGATACCATTCTTGCGCAGGAAGGGGATCCAAAGCCGCTCCCTCTAAGTTTGAAAACAGCGATCGAAGAGGCCCAACAACGTTCCTGGAACCAGGATATTATTTTCATTAACTCCATCGCCGGTGCTGGTTGGATCGCCCCCTCTCCCGGAGTTGAGCAACTCAAAGAGGTGCCGGGAATCAATCTGCAAGGGCAGGTCGTGTTGATGGATATGAAACCGTATGATCAAGCAAGGTACCAAAGCACCCTTCGAATAATGGGGGACAACCATGGAGCCCTGCTTAGAGTTCTTACCCCTTATTTTGGTCGAAGTTCGATCTCCCAATTTTTTACCTACGCCAATGGTTCTCAGAATGAACGTGCCTTACAAGGAATCTATAGCGGCTCGGTTTTAGGACATTCCAAGGTCATCGGCGAGACCGCTGCCTTGGAGTATCATCTCGACAGCATGCGAAATGACTTTAGATCTGGTGTCCATAAGGTGACTCGATTCCCCGCCTTTGACTCTTTTGCCATTTATGCGATTCCGGGTGCAGCCCCCTTTAAATTAATCGCCAGCCGAATATTAGATCAACATCGCCAAGACCTGACGAGAGGGAAATTAGCTGCTCTTAATTTAATTGAAACATTTGGTGGCATTAACAATTTAAAAAACCCCATCTCTCAGACTGAATTGGATGTTCGAGAAAACTACTTCCTCCCTCAAATTTTAGAAGGTTTGACCGAGTTTAACCGCCGTGTCGCTGAAAAGGTTCCCACCTATCGCGCTGAATATGAAGAGACGCGAAGGAATGAAGGGAAAAGGAACGAGATGGATATTCGATGGAATGGAACTTTTGATTTAAAAACTTCGAAGGAGCTGCTTCAAGGATTAGTAGATCCCAACTACATCGACCAAATCCCAAAAATAACTGGGGGAGAAGAAACTAATCATGAAGCACCCATCATTCCATCCAACATCATACTGGGTTACGATTGAGAAAACTCAACCGCGAGCAGGTTTTTCCAAAGGATTTTCCCGATTCCCCTTTGACCTCCCTACTCCTTTAAGTCTATAACTGAAGTCTCATGCCTATTTTTGAGGAAAATCCAACCTGGCGCACCCTGCTCCAAGAGGTCCAAAAACCGGGCCGCTACTTGGGGGGTGAAGTCAACCAGGTGATCAAAGACCCCGCCAAGATCCGCCTGCATGTCGCCTTGGTCTTTCCTGATGTCTATGAAATGGGGGAGAGCCACGTCGGACTTAAGATTCTCTATAAGATTTTAAACGATCAACCGGATATCTGGGCCGAGCGGGTCTATGCGCCGTGGCCCGATATGGAAGCGGCATTAAAGAAACATCAACTCCGATTATTCTCGCTGGAAACCAAGCGTCCGCTAAATGAATTCGACCTAATCGGCATCACCCTCCCCTACGAATTGGTCTATACCAATATTCTGACGATGCTCGAGCGCGGTGGAATCCCGATCTGGCAAAAGGACCGAAAAAAAGGGGATCCGATTATTTTAGGAGGGGGAAGTTGTGCCTTTAATCCTGAACCGGTGGCGGAGTTTTTTGACGCAGTGGTGATCGGAGATGGAGAAGACTTGATCCTGCCGCTGGCGGATCAGATTTTGAACTATAAAGAGGGGGATCAGTCTCGAGAAGATTTGTTGAAAGGGATGTCACAATCACGCGGGGTCTACATCCCGTCTCTCTTCGACATCGATTATCATGAGGATGGAACGATTCAGAAAATTTCTCCCAAGCTGGAAAATTATCCTGGCGTAGAAAAAGCGACCGTAACCCAACTCGACCAAGCAGCCTATCCGACCGCTCCGGTCGTTCCGAATATCAATGTAATCCATGACCGAATCGGTGTGGAGGTCCAACGGGGCTGCGTCCGTGGTTGTCGGTTTTGCCAGGCAGGGTACATCTATCGTCCAGAGCGCCAACGTTCCCCCGATACGGTAAAAAGAATTATTGAGGAATCACTGGGGGCAACCGGACAAGAAGAGGTTTCTCTCCTCTCACTTTCTGTTGGCGATTATGACTGTCTGAATCCCTTGCTGAACGATCTGTTTGATCGTTATGAAAAGCGAAAGATCTCGATCTCCCTCCCAGCAACACGCACGGAAACCCTCACCCCCGACATCATCCGCCAGATCAAACGGGTCCGCAAAACCGGATTCACGATGGCGCCGGAGGCGGGGACTCCGCGGATGAGAAAACTGATCAATAAAGGGAATGCGCGAGAAGATCTGATGAAGACGGTCGAGAATGTCTTCAAAGAGGGTTGGAGACTGATCAAGTTTTATTACATGTGCGGCCTGCCCTTGGAGTTGGAATCGGATCTTCTAGGAATTGCCGAAGAGGCGCGAGAAGCACTGGCGATCGGGCGTCGTCATACTTCCAGAGCGGAGATCAACATCGGATGTTCCTCGTTCGTTCCGAAACCGTTCACCCCATTCCAATGGGAACCGCAACTCTCGATCACCGAAGTGGATGAAAAGTATCGATTCATCCGCCAAAACCTCCGAGACCGGGCGATTAAGTTTGGCACCCATAAGTCCGACATGAGCTATTTAGAAGGGGTGTTCAGTCGCGGTGACCGCCGATTATCTAAAGCCTTATTTCGGGCGTACGAGCTCGGTTGCCGGTTTGATGAGTGGGAAGAGCAGCTTGATTTGGATAAATGGCTGCAGGCGTTTGAAGAGACGGGGTTGGATCCTAATTTCTACGTCACCCGTCGCCGCCCCAAAGAGGAAATTTTTCCGTGGGATCATCTCTTCACCGATCTTAAGAAAGAATTTTTGTGGGAGGAGTTGACCGCCGCCCACGATCTCGCCTTTATCGAAGATTGTTCCACACACAAATGCAGTGATTGCGGCATTTGTGATTTTAGAAAAACTTTTAATATTAATTATCAGTACCAACCTACGACAGAACAGGTAACCGCCTTCTCCACACGAGGGCGTCCGCTCAAAGGGGAAGCACCGCAAACGCTGGCTAACCCTCCATTAGAGCTTGCCTCTTCCACCGTAGCTGAACCGATACAAAAGATTCGTGCCCGCTTTACCAAGTTGGGCACCGCCGCTTTTTTAAGTCATCTCGATCTGGCTACCGTGATTCGCCGAGCCTTGAAGCGGGCTCAAATCCCGGTTGGTCACTCGCGGGGGTATCATCCGATGATGCTCCTCAGCTTAAGCCCACCCCAACCGGTGGGGGTCGAGAGTGAGGCAGAGTTTATGGATCTCGAACTGACTCAAGTGACAGATCCCAAAGAATTTCAAAACCGACTCAACCAGTCTTTACCGACCGGGATTTCGATTTTGGAAGTACGAGAGGTTCCCAAGAACACTCCATCGCTCAACGGTTCCTTGTCGGAACAAGTTTACGCGATCGAACTCTCGCATGCTTCCCAATTGATTCCAGGAGAAGGATTACAAGACCGAGTGAGTCGCGTCACGAATGCCTCTGAAATCTCAATCGAGCGGCGCCGCGAAAAGATAACCAAACTGATCAACATCAGACCCTTTATTAAGGATCTCGAGGTGGTCGCTCCGAACCGATTGCATTTGGTAACCCGATTCGAGCAAACGGCTGGATCTATCCGGCCAACCGAGGTGTTAGCTGCTTTATTTCCCGAAAATCTGGAAATGAAGTCGCTGATCCTAAAAACGGAAGCTCGATTTGGAAAAATCCCGATTGCTTGAACATCCTTCCGATGTCGTTGGAGCCATCCCCTCCTGCTATGCGATGCCAAAAGAATTAATTGTTAATGTTACCTCAAAAGAGAAGCGAGTTGCTTATCTCGAAAATGGGGTGGTGTGCGAAGCGTATTATGAACGAGCCAAAGAGGTTGGCTTCGTCGGAAATATCTATAAAGGAAAAGTCCAACGAGTTCTCCCTGGGATGCAGGCTGCCTTTGTCGAGATTGGATTGGACAAAGCGGCTTTCCTCTATGTGAGCGATGTTAGCGAAGAGATAAAAGACGTCGACGCATCAGGAGAAGATGGCCCACCGGAAGGAAAGGAGCGTCGACATCATTGGCGCGATCGTCAACAGATTCAAAATCTGCTTAAACCAGGGCAAGAGGTCTTGGTCCAAGTCGCCCGTGGTCCGATCAGCACCAAAGGGGCGCGTGTCACCAATCACATCAGTCTCCCAGGTCGTTCGCTCGTCTACCTTCCCACTTGGGATAAGATTGGAACTTCTCGAAGGATCGCGGATGATACCGAGCGGAGACGCCTACGTGATACCGTGCGACGGCATCGTCCGGACGATGGTGGATTTATTATTCGAACCGCTGCTGAGGGTTTAAGTGAAGAACAACTGCAACAAGATATCGAATATCTTTCGACGACCTGGGACGAAATTTTAGAGAAAAATAATCAGCTCCCTCCCCCTGCCCTTGTTCACACCGAACTCGATATCGTCTTGCGTCTGATTCGAGATCTCTTCAGTCATGAAATTGAACGGATCGTCGTGGACGACAAAGAGGAGTTTGAAAAGATCCGAAGATTTCTCGAACGATTCATGCCACGACTTGCCGGCATATTGGAATACTACCGTGGCCACGAACCGATCTTTGATCATTATGGAATTGAATCGGAGCTCAATCGTGCCTTGGTGAGTAAAGTATGGCTGAAGAGCGGAGGGTATCTCATCATCGATCAGACTGAGGCATTGACGACGATTGACGTCAATACCGGGCGATTTGTTGGACGTTCCAACCTAGAAGATACCATCCTCAAAACCAACCTCGAGGCGGTCGACGAGATCTGCTACCAACTTCGGCTTAGGAATTTGGGAGGGATTATCATCCTCGACTTAATCGATATGGAGCGACGTTCTTCCCGAGAAAAAGTTTACGCTGTCCTTCGCGACCTCCTCCAACAAGACCGCGCCAAAACCACGATCAGCCGATTTAGCGAGCTAGGCTTAATCGAAATGACCCGCAAGCGAACCCACGAAAGTCTAGCCCGGGTGTTGTGTGAACCGTGTCATGTCTGCGAAGGGCGTGGTTATCATAAGAGTAGTCTCACGGTTTGTTACGAGCTATTTAGAAAGATCCAACGTAAATCCCAAGACATTCAAGAAGACCATCTGTTGGTGAAGATACATCCTTCTGTTTATGAAGTTTTAATGGATGAAGAGAGAAACGGGCTGATTGAGTTGGAGAAGAAAATTTATAAAAAGATTGAGCTTCAGGCGGATGAACTGTTCAATCCTGAACAATATGAAATAGGCCCCTATCACTAGCGCAGGTTCATCAAAAAAATCACAACGACAAACCCGAATAAGGTGGCGGCAAAGTAGACTTTAAAACATTTTTGGAACATCCCACACGCTCTCTCAACTATCTATCGAGTACAACTTTCGGGCCAGATCTGCTTATTTTTAAAACTTATCAATAAGCTATTGATTTTATGGCATAATTTTAGCTTCCACCCCCTTCGTACATTTGAAATTCCCCTTGTAAAAGTGTACATGATATATACAAAATACCCCAAGTTTTATTTTTCAAAACTGCATTTTGAGGAAGAAATGCCCCGCACATCGCGTCGTAAATCGATGAAGTTTCTCGCTTGAAAAGGGGGATTGAGGGGGATTTTATGAATCACAAGGTCCCTTATTTGGGGGATGAACCCTTGACTCACTGTGGAAAAACGGTTAAAGCGTCGGCCCTTTCGGATAGGTTCCTTCCTCGTTGGTTGGAAAATAAGTCAAAAAGTTTGAAACAAAGGTAAAGTTATGAAGTACGCAATATTTGAAAATGGTGGCAAACAATACAAGGTCTCCGAGGGGGAAAAGGTTCGAGTCGAAAAAATTCCAGAAGGGGTCGTGGGACAAGAAATCGAGTTTACTCAAGTGTTAATGGTCGGTGGCGAAAATATTCAGGTCGGCACACCGGTGTTGAGTGGCGTCAAAGTAGCCGGACAAATCGTCGCCCAAGACCGTGAGGCCAAGATCTTGGTCTTCAAAAAGAAACGCCGTAAAGGTTTCGCCAAGAAACAAGGGCATCGCCAACCGTATACTGAGATTCTGATTAAACAAATTTCATAATGTAGGCAGGGATTTTTATGGCAAACAAAAAAGCAGGCGGCTCGAGCCGCAACGGACGTGACTCTCAAGGACAACGACGTGGAGTAAAAGTCTACGGTGGGCAAAATATCCCTGCCGGTTCCATTCTCGTTAGACAAGTGGGCAGCAAGATCTTCCCAGGCAAAAATGTTGGCCAAGGAAAAGATTTCACCTTGTTCGCCAAGGTTTCAGGGATTGTGAAATACGAAGTTTTTGGTGAAGATAAAAAAAGAGTTAGCGTTTACCCTCAGTAAATAATTATCCCACACAAATTTAGAATTTCATCCGCGTACGAGTGAACACAAGGTTACGCCCCTACGGTTTCGGCCGCGCCATGGGTGATGGCTTCATGATCGGATGCCGATAATTCATCGTTGGTTTTGTTTCAGCCGGTTTGGTTTCTGCGGATGTCTTTTGGGGCACTGTGGGAATCGTCTCCTGTCCTAATTGATATTTCGCTACAGCCGCATTGTGCTCTTCCAAATTACTAGAAAACTGATGGGTTCCATCTCCACGTCCGACAAAGAAAAGATAAGCGCTAGGGGTCGCATTCAGCACCGCCTGTAAACTCTTGAGACCGGGAGAGGCAATGGGCCCGGGGGGCAAGTTGGTGTGAACGTACGTATTGTAAGGGTGTGGGTTGGAAAGATCTTCCTTTCGGATATTTCCATCAAAGTTAGGCAGGCCATAAATGACCGTGGGATCGGATTGCAGTGGCATTCCAACCTTCAACCGATTTTGGAAGACCGAGCTGATCAGTGGACGTTCCGCGTCTATGCCCGTTTCCTTTTCAATGATGGAGGCCAAGGTTACCACCTGAGGGATCGTCCATCCTGCCTGCTGCCCCTTCGCCTGAAGGGCTGGATCAAACGCCTTGAGGAATCTGCGAACCATTTGGCCTAAAAGGTCTTCCACCTTCGTCTCGCGATCGTATTCATAAGTATCGGGGAAGAGATAACCTTCGAGGCTGAGGGCAGGAAACGGCAGTAGCCCTAACAACTGTGGATTACGAAAATAACTCATCGTCTCCGAGACAGGAGCAATTTCGGCCCCCGAGAAGACTCCTGCCATCTGCGCAAAATTATACCCTTCGGGAATCGTCACTTGCCGAATGAGTCGCTCCCCGCGCACAATTTTTTCTAAAACTTGGAGCGGTGTCACCCCTGCGTTAAATTGGTATTCCCCCGCCTTGAGTTTTTTCTGAACGTTTTTTAATCGCGCTAAAGTCCGAAAAGGCCATGCATCCCTTAGCACCCCATTTTGTTTCAAAAGCTCCGACATCTGCCGCACGGAAGAGCCTCGCGGGAGATACACCGTAGCCCCTTTACCATAAGCCCCCATCTCCCAAATAAAATAGAGATAACCAATCAAGCCAAGGACGATGAGGATAGAAAACAGGGTGAAAATTTTTTTCATGAAGCTCTCCTCAGATTTTATGGGTGTGCAAATAGTCTTCTAAAATAATTTCCGCCGCAACGGAATCTAAAAATTCTTTCCATTTCTCTTTTGGATATTTTTTCTCCTTCAGTCGCTCCTCTGCTTCATAACTGGTCAGTCGTTCATCCTGAAGCTCAACGGCACAAGGAAGATTTTTTTCTTCGAGATTTTTTTTAAGCTTTTCAGAAAAGCTCCTCGCTCGCTTCGCCCCTTCCCCTTCCGTTCCATCCATGTTGAGTGGAAGTCCTACCAAGATTTTTTGAAAACCTTCCTCTGTAACCAGTTGAATAATATTTTGAACGGCAGATTCAGGTTTAGAAACTTTAAGAACAGGTAAAAGCCGTGTCGTGATTCCCAGGGGATCACACGCCGCCATTCCAATACGTTTCAAACCTGGATCAATAGCGAGTATCTTCATATTCCTTATCTTAACAATCCGCATTCCGAATTCCGCAATCCGCAATGACTCGGCTTTCGTTGCACAAATCGACTTCGAGTGGTATTTAAAAATCATGCCTTCCGAAAAATCCCCACAACAACTCCACGTCACCATCCGTGGAAGAGTCCAGGGGGTCTTCTTCCGCGCCTGGACTCAAGAGACCGCAGTGAAGTTGGGACTCACCGGTTGGGTAAAAAATCTTCGTGATGGAAAAGTGGAAGTGTTGTCGCAGGGGAAAAAAGAAACATTAGAAAAATTTCTTTCAGAATGCAGGAAAGGGCCGCCCGCGGCCCATGTCGAGGAGATTGAACATGAATATGAAAAGATTGAAACGGTTTACCCTACTTTTGAAATTCGATTTTAAAAAGCTTATCACCTCCATCGCGTTATTATTGACACCGTTGATTACTATAGCTGCGACCAGTTTCGATTTTTCCTCACTCCCTGGAGAGATTTATTCTAGCGCTGGAGGGGTGGAGATCCGATTCGACGATGGTCGTCTCCTCCGCTGGCAAGGGGGAAAAACAGTGGTGGTGCAATCCAAAGAGGGGAAAGGGATTGTAACCGTCGATCTCTCCTCCACCGTAAAAAAAGAAAGCGGAACGGAGGCGCTCGGGCTTGGAGTGGAGGAGACTGATCTTGGTGGAAGTCTCAGCTCCAAAAAGAAATACCTCACTGGGAAAAAGGATCCCAAAGGGCGTGGATTGGATGCGAGTCAGCTTAAAGGGGTTGCGGAACAAGGGGGGAGTAAAAAGCAATTTTCGGCACAAGGGATCTCGATGACCACAACGGAATTTCCTAACGGCGCTTCGTTGCTAAAAATCAATTGGCCCGCCAGCTCCGAAGACGACTATTTCGACAAACGAAGAAGTTTGATCAGTAGCGAGCAGATTCGAAAAGCGGGGGATCTCACCTACACTCTAAAACAGTGGACTAATGGAAGCTTCCTTCGCTCCTACCAACGAAAAGAGGGGGAGGTGCAATTTCTCTACGATAATTCGGATGAAAGTTATCGTTACACGTTTTTGAATGCAAAAGGGGAAGTGGTGCAGGAGTTGGGATGTTCCAAGGAAAGTTGTGAAATGTAGGGGCGAAACCTTGTGTTCGCCCGCATCTCCGAATTACGCGGC
>JBGTGJ010000204.1:0-8934 GCA_041746775.1 bacterium | reverse complement strand
GTTGGCTCAACCTTTACAATGCGATCGTACTCCAGGAGATTTTGGCGCGTTATCCGGTCAACAATGTGCTAAAAATGCACGATTTATATAGTAAGAAGAAGTTTCAAGTAGGGGAGTCGGTTTATTCATTAATGGATATTGAAGAGGTGATCTTTCGAAATGAATTACAAGATTCACGTACCGTTTTTTGTCGCGTGAACGGATCAAGTAGTGGTCCGCGATTTTTGCAAAGTGCGTTTGAAGCACGAAAGGTAGATCAACAGATCGAAGAGCGGACTAAAGGGTTTTTCAATCACGATAATGTGAAGATCGATACAAAAAATAAAGTGATTAGGCTCAATGCTACCTTTTTGTGGTATGAGAAAGATTTCCTCAATCTTCCTGCTTACGTTTCTTCGTATTTGAATTTCCCATTAGATAAATATCGGTGGGATTATTTGGGGTACGATTGGAAATTAAATGATTCGAGATTGCATTAAACCATCCAAGGAGAGTCTATGTTGAGTTTTTACTGGGTATTAGCTTGTCTTTTTGCCGGTTTTCTCACTTTTCTCAGCCCTTGCATCCTTCCTGTTTTGCCGATTGTTCTCTCCACGGCTGTAGGGACTTCCAGATGGCGACCATTCTGGATTGTTTTAGGATTGATCCTTAGTTTCACTATTCTTGGACTGGTATTGAGTTTTCTCGGCTCGTTTTTTGGAATCAGTCCTCAAGTCATTCGTTGGATCGCGCTAGGGTTTCTATTTCTCGCAGGATTACTTTTTCTTTTTCCGTCTTTAAGTGACAAAATTTTTCATCCACTCACTCAAAAATTTAGCAAAGTAGGAGACTCCCGAGAGAGCGTTGGAAGTTATTTGCTGCTAGGGGCTTCTTTGGGGGCGATCTGGACCCCCTGTGCTGGTCCAATCTTTGCGGCAGTGTTGAGTGGGGCATTGTTGCAGAGAAGTCTGCTCGATTCTACGATTCTGCTTTTTGCCTACGCCTTAGGGGCAGGGGTCCCGATGTTGTTGGTTGGTTATTTAGGAGGTTCACTGATGAGAAGAATTCGCGGGATTGCAAAAAAAGAAAATCAGTTTCGCCGTTTCACCGGAGCATTGCTTATCCTCGCATCGATTCTGTTTGCCTTTGGATTGGATACCCGGCTCATTGCATCGGTGCCGGTTTCGTGGCTCAACCTTTCTAAAGTCGAGCAGGGGATCGTCGAAAAGATTGATGGATCCGAAATGAAAACTTCTGCTTCTACTCCGATGCTACTTGGGACTCAAATGCCAACCTCGGGTGGCCAAAAGAATCGGTCCGATCTTCCTGTTCTTGGGTCTATGCCGGAGATTGATGGGATTGCGCGATGGATCAATTCTTCTCCACTTCAAAAAAAGGATCTGAAAGGGAAAGTTGTCTTGATCGATTTTTGGACCTACTCCTGCATCAACTGTTTGCGAACGCTTCCTTACGTCAAGAGTTGGTATAACACTTATAAAGATCAAGGTTTCGTGGTGGTAGGAATTCATACGCCGGAGTTTGCCTTTGAAAAAGATTATCAAAATGTCGTCAAGGCCGTGAAGGATCTGAATATTACTTATCCGGTCGGTCAAGATAACGATTTTACTACTTGGCGTAATTTTAATAATCGCTATTGGCCTGCGCATTATCTCATCGATGCGGAAGGGAATATTCGCTATACCCATTTTGGGGAAGGGGAATACGATCGAACAGAAAAAGCGATTCAATCTCTACTCAAAGAAAAAGGAAAAGTTGTTCAAGGATTGGCGAGTGATAAAGTGGAAGCCAAGGTTGATTTTTCTCGGGTTAAATCTCTTGAAACTTATTTGGGGTACGGGAGGATGGAAAATTTTAATTCCCCCGAACCGGTAAAAAAAGACTCCGAACAACTCTACACTCCAGCAGCGGCACAAAAACTCAATACCTGGTCACTGGATGGCGAATGGAAGATTGAATTAGAGCGAGTGATTAATTTCAAACCCCAAGCAAAGTTGAGATTCAAATTTGAAGCGCAACGACTCAATTTAGTGATGAGTTCAGCTTCAGGTCAGCCGATTCGAGCTCAAGTGAAGATTGATGGAAAAAAGGTAGGATCAGGGACGGCTGGTAAGGATGCAACGGGAGGAGACGTCTTAATTCAAGCCCCACGATTATACGAATTACTCGATATCGGCGAACTCAAAGGGGAGCATCTCTTTGAGATCGAGTTTTTGGATCCGATGGTGGCGGTGTTTGCGTTTACGTTTGGTTAATATCATTTTCACTCTAGATTTACTCAACATCCTTCAGTAGGTTCTTTGCATGTTGCCTATATTACTTTTTGACCTCGATGGGACATTAATCGATTCTAAAAAAGACATCGCGCTTTCTCTCAACTACGCTTTAGCGAGAGAGGGATTTGCTAAGCTTCCAGAAGAAGAGATATTTCAATTAGTCGGTTGGGGGGCGAGACAATTGGTTCAGGAGGCGATAGGAAATCCTGAAACAACCGCTTTAGATCGTGTTTATCAAAGCTTTGCAAAATATTATGGCGAGCATCTTCTCGATCACACCCGTTTATATCCAGGGGTAGAACGTTTTCTCAATCAGTTCAAACATATGAAAAAAGGGGTTGTGACGAACAAGCCAGAGTTACTTTCTAAAAAAATTATCGAAGGGTTGGGAATTCAGCATCACTTTCAATGGTTGATTGGAGGGGATACTTTTTCGGTGCAGAAACCTAATCCTCAGGTTTTTGATTCGATAAAAATTTCTCTTCAAGAAGGTGAAATGCCGATTATGATCGGCGATTCGGCGGTCGACATTCAGAGCGGGAAGGGGGCAGGTTTTATGACCTGTGGAGTTAGTTATGGTTTTCGTCCCCGCGCTGAATTAGTCGAGGCTCAACCTGATTTTTTGATCGATCGGTTTGAGGAGATTTATAATTTGCCGATTTTTCAATATGTCTAAACTTCTAAAAAATTCTGTTTCTCTTGTTCTTTTTTTTGGATTGTTTTTCCTTTCCAACTCCGCTTTATCAAAAAATAAAAAAATAGAATCTCCTCCTCAGGATCTTCCCATTTGGGTTTCCGATCTTCCAGTTCCGCAAAACCAATCAATCTATCTGGTTGTGAAGGGGACTTTTACAACTTCAGAACAGGCGGAAAAAAGACGCCAATTTATCCAACAGCTAATTCCAAAAACTCCGGTCGATGGTGTCGATCGATCCGATTCGTATCAGGGGCTGCCTAAAGGAAAATATATCGTCGGAATGCTTTTTGATACTCCCGAACGGGCCCAATGGTGGATGAGTTTTTCTTACCGCAATCGCACGATTCCCAAAGGTTCCTTAAAAACGGTGAAAGTAATTGGCGATAGTCGTCTTCCCTACATGCCGTCTTTAAAACTTATCGATGAAACAAAGGCTTTGCAGAGTGTGAAGCAACTTCCTGATATTCAAAAGTTAGATGAACAAAAAAAGCTAATCTATAAATTTACCGACTATCCCCGCAATGGGGATTTGCGCTACGAAGTGGAGATTTTAGAAGATCGTGGCCACCGTCCCCCTCTCATGGTAGACTTTGTGATGGTCTGCGCCCTCGATGGGAAGGTCGTTGAAAGGCTTTCTGAAGCCTTAAAGCAGGGACGCATTCCTTAAACTTGGGAAAAACCCCTTTTCACTAAGGATGTCCTCCATGTCCCATCACCCCACTGACGATCGAGAAACCTTAGGTAAACAAGAAGCGATGGAAGTCGCCGAAGCGGCCCGTGAGGCCGAATGGGAGCGCCCGAGTTTAGTCGGTGAGCTCTTCTTGGGGAGATTTCATTCTCAATGGGTTTATCCTTATCCCGAACAACCTGAACAAGACCATTTGGAAGGGGATCGATATATCCATGAGTTAGAAGATTTTTTAAAAGCTAATCTTGATCCGGATGAAGTCGATTTAAAAGGGGAGCTTCCTCGCCACGTCATCGAAGGGCTGATCAAATTAGGGGCCTTTGCGATGAAAATCCCAAAGGAATATGGGGGATTGAGTTTAAGTCAGGTCAACTATAACCGCGCCATCATGGCGATCTCAAGTTATTGCGGGAATACTGCAGTCTGGCTTTCTGCTCATCAAAGTATTGGAGTCCCGCAACCACTCAAACTTTTTGGAACACCTGAACAAAAAAAGAAATTTCTCCCTCGATTTCGAGAAGGAGCAATCAGCGCCTTCGCACTCACCGAACCTTCCGTCGGTTCGGACCCCGCGCAAATGCAAACCACCGCGACTCCAACTGAAGATGGAAATTACTATCTGATCAGTGGCGAAAAACTTTGGTGCACGAATGGACCGGTCGCAGATGTTCTTATCGTGATGGCGAAGACGCCGCCAAAAATCGTGGATGGTAAGGAACACAAGCAGATCACCGCTTTTATCGTCGAAACAAATACGCCGGGATTCGAAGTGCTTCACCGTTGTGAATTTATGGGGCTCAAAGGGATTCAAAACGGTTTGCTCAGCTTCAAAAATGTCAAAGTTCCCAAAGAAAATATTTTGCTGGGTTTAGGAAAGGGGTTGAAGCTCGCATTGGTCACACTCAACACCGGTCGATTGACTTTACCTGCTGCCTGTACGGGTGGCTCCAAACAGTGCCTCAACATTGCGCGCGACTGGTCCAACGAACGGGTCCAGTGGGGTGCGCCCATCGGCAAGCATGAAGCGGTCGCGAGCAAACTGGCATGGATGAGTGCTCATACATTGGCGATGGAAGCGATGACTTATTTCACCTCGGCGTTGGTGGATCGAGGGGATATGGATATCCGTCTTGAGGCGGCGATGGCGAAGTTGTTTTGTTCTGAGGTCGGTTGGAAGGTGCTCGATCAGACTTTGCAGATCCGAGGTGGAAGGGGGTATGAGACGGCGAATTCACTTCGCGAGCGTGGTGAGAAACCTTATCCGGTGGAACGGATGATGCGAGATGCGCGGATCAATACGATTATTGAAGGCTCTTCTGAAATCATGCGACTCTTCATTGCGCGCGAGGCACTCGACCCGCATATGAAATTGGGGATGGAGGTTTTTAATCCTAAAAGTTCCCTCGGGAAAAAACTAAAGGGGATGCTTCGAATGGGAGGCTTCTATGCTTGGTGGTATCCACGGCAGTGGCTGACTCTTGGAAGCCGGTTCAAATATGGAGATTATGGTAAGTTAGCGAGACACTTGCGATACATTGATCGAACCTCACATCGATTGGCGCGAACGATCTTTCACGCGATGGCACGATACCAACTCAAACTTGAAAAGAGACAAGTATTGCTCGGAAAACTAGTCGATATTGGAGTGAGCCTCTTTGCGATGGCGGCTACTTGTAGCTATGCCATTTATTTGGCCAAAAAAAATCCCGAGCAGAGCAATGCACTTACTTTAGCCGATCTCTTCTGTTGTTATCAGCGACGCAGGATTCAACAGCGTTTTCAATTTCTATGGAACCGAGATGATTCCTTCGCCTACAAAATCTCAGGTCAATTTTTGGCGGGGGATTTTGCGTGGTTAGAGGAAGGGATTTGGGCAGGTGTGGAAATGCCGGAGCAGCAAGCTGAAGAAAAGTTACGTAAGATCGGTTCGTGAAAAGCTTAGATTGCAGAATGTGGACTGCAGATTTAAAGGATTTATCAATCCAAAGTCCGCAATCGCCAATCTGCAATCTTTATTGAGGGTATCATTTTTTCAAATTAGCACTTTTTTCTTTTTCGAGTCTCCTTTGTTTTACCCGCTCAAGCGCCTCTTGTACCTTCTTTGAAGGTTGCAGACCTCGTTCGAGTTTAGCGTGATAGATCTTATCTTCTTGTAAGATTTGAGCCGGTAATTTTTCTTGTTCAAAAATCTCTAAAGTTTTTTTCATTCCTCGATGAAAAGTCCAAAGTGCGTTCTCAAGCACTTCTGCAGCAGAGGTTAAGGGGGCTGCAACTTGATGCGGTTCAAAAATTTGAGGAAGTGGCCGACTTAGTGAAGGAGGTAGTTCTGGAGTTGGAGCCGGTGATGTTTTTGGAGCGACAGGTTTAACTACCACAGGCTCTTCAGGGACTATCACTTTAGGCAACCGAGGTGATCGGAACGCTTCTGGCAGCAAAGCAGGGGGGACTTGAACCCCATTCGTACTTTCCCCTATTTGCGAAACGGAAGCGGCGAAAGAAGGTTTCATCCCCGCAAGAGCAGAGGGTTGTGTAGAAGCTATTTTTGTTGATGCAGCTTTTGCGACCTGAACTGGAGCAACAGCTCCTCGAGCTGCTAACACCGGTGTCGAAAAGGCGGCCAAACCAAGCACTCCCATCACCACCCAATGAGCAGATTGGCGGACATCTTTAGGTGGAGCGGCGAAATATTTTGCGCACAACGCCAGTCGATTGTCGCAAATTTTATGAGGAATTGCCCCGGTTACGGTATTTAATATTCCTAGAGCAGCATACAATGGAATATCCAGAGTTCTAAAAATAGGATTAGCATCCACGGTCTTCAATGAATTATGTTTTGCGATGTTCTCCCAACTCCAAGAATTTCCATGCCCTAATTCTTTATCGACTCCAGCAATATATTTGAAGATGTGGTTGGGGGTGTTGGCAATACTCCAAAATGAATCAACGGCAGATCCTAGAACGATTTCTTTTCCGGTGTTAAGAACCGGCCTTAAAACTGATTTAGCTAAAGACTCCCCATACGGCGCAGTTAATGGTTGGGGTGAAAGGCACTTTGAAAGAACGTGATTTGGACAGTCACTCATGACAAGTTTCTCCTCTGAAAATATACTAAGCAAATAACATGCCAATGCTTCAAGAGCTATTATTCGTATGCAAATCGAGCTGTTATCCGAACCCGCAAAACCGCATGTAGCCTTGATTTGCCCATGATTTAAGCGGCTGTATAAAAAATGGGCAGAGAATGGGAAGACGGTTGTAGGCTTGACTCTTGAAGTCGCTCTGTAGTTTAAGTGGCGCTCGTTTTATTCTGGAGGACTTACATGACTTCTTATGCTCCATCTTTATTTCAATACCAGCGCCGCAAGACCCGTGAAGTTAAGGTAGGAGATGTTGGGATTGGAGGAAACAACCCAATCCGTGTTCAGTCGATGACAATTTCCGATACGATGAATACCGAAGCGGTAGTGAAAGAGACCATCGGTCTTGTCGAGGCGGGTTGTGAGATTGTTAGAATCACCGCTCCCACCATCCATCACGCAGAAAATTTAAAAAGCATTCGTGCCCGACTAAATCAATTAAACATCAAAGTTCCTCTCGTTGCCGATATCCATTTTACTCCACAGGCGGCGATGATTGCGGCCGAGCATGTCGAAAAAGTGCGAGTGAATCCTGGAAATTTTGCCGATCGAAAACTTTTCGCGGTCAAAGAATATACCGACACCGAGTACCAGTCTGAACTCGACCGTATGGCCGAGAAATTTCTTCCCCTCGTTCGCAAATGCAAAGAGCGTGGAGTGGCGATGCGGATTGGGACGAACCATGGTTCCTTGAGTGACCGGATTATGAATCGCTACGGCGATACTCCGCTTGGTATGGTTGAATCAGCACTCGAGTTTGTTCGTTTGTGCGAATCGGAAAGTTATCGCGAGATCGTGATTTCGATGAAGGCGAGTTCTCCTTTCGTGATGATTGAGGCGTATCGTCTTTTAACTCAACGCATGAACGAGCTTGGAATGGATTACCCGTTCCACCTCGGTGTGACTGAGGCAGGAGAAGGGGAGGATGGTCGAATCAAGTCGGCAATTGGAATCGGGACGCTGCTTGAAGATGGGATTGGAGATACGGTGAGGGTGTCGCTGACGGAGGATTCGATTTATGAGATTCCGGTGGCAAAGGAGTTAGTGGGGAAATTCAATAATCTGAAGACCGAAGACAGAGGACAGAAGTCAGAAGTTAATCAGGTTTCTTGGAATCCGATGGAGAGGAAGAGAAGGGAGAGTTCGGTGATCTCTTTTCAGGGAACTTCTTTCGGTGGAAATCATTCGATAGGAGTTTTGGGCACTTTCAAATTAGAAAATCTATCTCTTGCAGCTCTTTTGGATTTTAAAAATTTTGTCGATCGGCGCAAAGGGGATGAGCCGGTTTTTGATTTGATTTATTTGGAGATTCCAAAAGAGGCGGCTTTGAAAGAGGTGGATGCGGTTCGTGAGAAGATCATGGAGTGGGTGCCTCAGACCAAGCTGGGATTAGTAGTCCATGATCAACCAGGAGCTCGAGAGGCGTTAGTGCTTTGGGATGCAGCGAGATTAAAAATTTCTCCAACTCTTTCCAATGATCAGATCAGGGATATCGCGAGGCTGGCACAAAAAAATCAGAAATTTTTAGAACTGCAATTTTCCTCTTTCGCTGAATTTTCGGATCGACTTTCTTTTCTAAAAAATATTGCTCCAGTGATGTTAAGTCTTGCTTCGCAAGAGTCGTTGTTTGACTACCGAAGAATGATTGTGGCGCTAGATCGGAATGGAATCAAATATCCCATCCTGCTCACGACCGATGCGACAGTTCTTAAAAATTCTATCTTGGAAGGGGCGTCGATTCTGGGATCTTTGTTGATGGATGGATTGGGGGATGCTGTAGAAATTCGTAATTATCCTTTGTACGACGCCAATCGGTTGCTTTTCAATATTCTCCAAGCGAGTCGTTTGCGCATCAGCAAAGCTGAATTCATTGCATGTCCTTCATGTGGCCGAACCCTCTTTGATCTGCAAGAGACCACGCAACGGATCAAATCCAAAACCTCTCATCTCAAAGGGGTGAAGATTGCGATCATGGGATGTATTGTGAATGGACCGGGGGAAATGGCCGATGCTGATTTTGGATATGTTGGGGGTGGGCCAGGGAAAATTCATTTGTATGTTGGAAAAGATTGTGTCGAAAAGAACATTCCACAAGAAGTTGCAGATGAGCGATTAATTCAATTAATTAAACAACATGAT
>JBGTGJ010000203.1:0-2242 GCA_041746775.1 bacterium | reverse complement strand
ATATTGTGATTTTTGCTACCCCGATTTGGTGGGGAGGAAGATCTTCTTTGATGCAAAGGGTGATCGAACGGTTAGATGCTTTGGATGAAGAATATCACGCCGGCGGGAGGAGTGCGATTTACAATAAAGTTGCTGGGATCGTGATCACGGGGAGTGAAGATGGAGCGCTCTCGACGATGGGTTCTATCATGATGGTATTGACTTGGATGGGATTTACCCTTCCTCCTGAATGCGCCGCTTATTGGGTCGGAGAGGTGGGGCAACCGGTGAGTCAAGATCGGGAAAAACGGCTTAATAATGAAGCCTCACAGCACATGGCAAAAAATCTGGCGAGAAATTTGGTTTATTATGCGCAGCTGCTTAAGAAGTACCCGTTGATTCCTAAAAAATAAAACGGTACTTACCCTCCTCATGACCTCTACTCAAACGATCTACATTGTCGATGTCTCTTCTTACATTTTTCGCGCTTACTACGCCATTCGCACGTTAAGCACCTCGTCTGGGTTACCGACGAATGCGGTCTATGGTTTTACTCAGATGATTCTGAAATTGCTTAAAGATAAAGATCCTACCCATATTGTATTGACTTTTGATTCCCGAGAGCCGTCCTTCCGAAAGAAGGAGTATGAGGCGTATAAAGCGAATCGAGAAGTTCCACCCGATGATTTAGTTCCTCAATTTGAATACATTCGTAAGGTCGTCCAAGCCTTAAACCTTCCGGTTTTGCAAATGCCTGGTTTTGAAGCGGACGATATCATCGCAACACTCGTTAGAAAAACGATTCCAAAAGATTTTAAAATTCAAATTGTCACGGGAGATAAAGATCTCATGCAGTTGGTTGATAAAAGAATTCATTTGCTGGATGAGATGAAGGAAAAAGAGATCGATGAACATGGAGTGAAAGAAAAGTTTGGCGTTCGGCCTGATCAGGTATTGGAAGTGTTGGGGTTGATGGGGGATACCAGTGATAATATTCCTGGTGTCCCTGGCATCGGACCAAAAACGGCGAGCGCCTTGATTCAGCAATATGGGTCGATCGACCAATTATATCAGCATTTGGATGAGTTGAAGGGGAAACGGAAAGATGACCTCATCAAATTTAAAGACCAGGCGTATTTATCCAAAAAGTTAGCAAGTTTGCATGAAGACGTTCCGATTTCTTCTTCATTAGAAGATTTCAAACGTGCCCCTTTCAATGACGAACAATGTCGCCTGTTATTTGAAGAATTAGAATTTTTTAATCTTTTAAAACAATTTGGTGGTTTGGAGAAAAAACTTTGCTCAGATAACTATTTATTAATTGCTGAGAAAGCATCCTGGGAAAAATTTTTACAGAGACTCCAGCATGCTTCCTGTTTTGCTTTTGACACGGAGACGACTTCTTTAGATTTTACAGATGCCAAGCTAGTAGGCCTCTCGTTTGCTTTTACTTCATCGGAAGCATTTTATTTACCACTTGGGCACCGGACTCAAGAACCTCAATTGGAATTGGAAGAAGTTCTCACCGCTTTGCGACCTTACTTTGAAAATCCAAAAATTAAGAAATACGCCCAAAATTTCAAGTACGACGCTCACGTCTTAAAAAATCATGAAATTGAGATTCACGGATTAGTTTGCGACACGATGATTGCCGCGTATTTGTTAGATCCAGCGGCGAGCCATAATTTAGATTTCTTATCAGGAAAATATCTCCAGCATCGAATGACCTCCTACGAAGAGGTGACCAAGCATATTGAGCATGACGAATTTGCGATGGTGTCACTGCAAGATGCCTCCGCTTATAGTTGTGAGGATGCGGATGTTACATTGCAGTTAGCGGAGCAATTTCTAAAGGTGATTCCTGAGCAAAAGCTAGAAAAGGTATTTTCTGAAATTGAGATTCCTCTTACGAGTGTGCTCCTTAAAATGGAGAGAAAAGGGATCAAGGTCGATACCGCTTTCCTTCTCACCCTTCAAAAAGAGTTTGGTGATCGGATGAAAAAGAAAGAGGAGGGGATTTATCGTTTGGCCGGTGAAACGTTTAATATTCAATCACCTAAACAGTTGGGGCAATTGCTCTTTGAAAAGCTTAAACTTCCTACTATAAGAAAAACCAAGACTGGTTATTCTACTGACGTGGATGTTCTTACTGAATTGGCAAAAATTCATGATCTCCCCAAAGAGATTTTAGATTTTCGCGGGCTTGCTAAACTCAAGTCGACTTATGTTGACGCTCTGTTAGGGCTGGCTCATCCCCACACTC
>JBGTGJ010000202.1:0-3317 GCA_041746775.1 bacterium | reverse complement strand
TCTCTTAAAAATAATTCCTTCGCTGTATTTGCTCCAAAAATAAGTGGAGCTTCTACGCCGATCCCAATACCGTGTGCTGCTGCAATCCCTTTCCAACCTGTAATCCCTTTCCTCTTAAAATATTCCAAACCCAGCTTCCTCGCTCCCAACCCCAGACCGATTGCCCACCGCATTGTCGCCACATCAAAGGCGAACTCTTCCAGATTAATCCCACGAACCACTTTGTCGATCGATCGGCCCAAGGGAGCCTTCCCATTTAATGCTAGGAGCTCTTGTTCTGCCTGCTGTTGGACTGCTTTGTCGTCGATCATCTCCTTCACCAATCTATAGACCGCTTTGGGAATCTCTATCGCATTCGTTTTCGATTCGAACTCGAAGGTTTTGTGCATCAACTTTTGGGCTTTTTCGGAATCGAATTTTGGAGAGGAAACAAAATCAATGAGATAACGAAGTATCACCCCTTCAGAATAACCAGATGAATATCGAAGATGATCATCCAGATAAAATGCAGCTCGATCTTTGAGTGGACCCAAGAAAGTTTTGTAAACCAAACGAAGTGCTATTTCGAGATTTTTAGCCTCTCCATTTTTTAGAAACTTGCGGAGTTCAGAGACTAATTGTTTTTCTACAGCCCACTTCTTCTTCCGATCATCATGGAGAGTTTTCTGATCGCTGCTAAATTTAGATTGCAGGTAGGCAACCGTATTTCCCAAGACTCCCGTCTCGTTGCGCTCTTGGAGTTTCTCTCCTTCGAGAGCATAGGTCTCCCAAACACCCAATGCGGAAAGGCTCATTTTCTGGGATGGAGTCTCAGAATGGGCAGCCGATGAAACATCTGAATCCTCACACCATGGTTCCACCGGGGTATAATTGTAATGATTTGGCCTACTTGCTTCGGTCATGGATCCCCTCTTAATTCCCCTTAATAGCCTCTAAAAATACCTAAGAATTATCGGGAGATATTCGATTTTGTTGCGAATATTTAATTGAGTTTGGATTACAGCTTTTGGAAGCGATATGGAAAAATTTTTGGGGAAAAAATTAAACAATGGGTGCGATTTTAAAACACAGAGGTTTAATTTTCGGACGATCTTTAGATTTTATAATTGGTCAAATAATTCTATTGTTTTTAATTATTAAAATATTTCTTTCCAATGAAGGCTTTTCTTCTTTGCTTTTTTTTCAATCTGGTCCTGATTTCAGGATCTTATCCTTTTCATTTTTATCCTCCCTTTAATTAATCCACCCAATTCTCGCACCAATGGTGCGAGTTTTAGGAACAATAATTGCTTTCTTGCTTTTGCATGCCCTCAAATCGTCTTTATCTTGAATGTACCCTTAAGTTTCACCACCTGAGTCTCGTCTCATCAATTAACAAAAACAAATATTTTGGTGGCACGAATATGGGCTCTGCCCATGCCCTTAAAGCCATACACACCGGACGCAAATCGTGTATTTTCATTAAGTCAATGAAATCACGTTGGAATTTTGACTTTAGGACCCCTTTTAAATTCGCCTCATTTTGTCGGACATTGTCTTACAGTTATCAAGCCCTTGAAACTAAAAGATAATTTTGTCGGACAAAGTAGGACATTTTTATGAATAGGAGACTCTATGAATAAGAAAAATTTTTACCAGTTGACCCTTCGAATCCAAAAAGAAACTTACCAAATATTAAAACAGAGTTCGGTCGAGTCATGCCTTCCCATCGCTTCGATCATTCGCAGTTTATTAGAAAAATTTTCGAAGAATGGAGAGAGTTCTTCCATTCAAGAAACTCAAAGCTTCGCCAATTGTCGAATTCCGGAAGAACTCAAATTATTGTATCCGCTTATTCTAGAAAACAATCTCCTCCTTCGAAAAATTGGTCGGCACACCAATTCTCAAATTGTTATCGAAGCCGATGATCAAATCCAAAAACATTTTAAAAAGAAGGAAGCTAGTGAGAGTAAAAAACCATGCTGAGTGTTCATAATGTCGGTGGCGGAAAGGATGCTGGAAGTTATTATGAGAAGGCGGACGATTACTATGCCAAGGATAAAAGTCCCAGTCAGTGGCACGGTAAAGGGGCAGAGATATTAGGCCTCACCGGCCCAGTAACTATCGAGGAATTTAGACAACTACTGGATGGAAATGTTCCCGGTGGAAATCAAATTCAAGTGGTAGCGGCGGGCCACCGGGGTGGAACGGATCTCACGTTCAGCGCGCCTAAATCTCTTTCAATGCAGGCATTAATCGGCGGTGACGATCGTTTGATTGAAGCTCATGACCGAGCAGTCCAAAGGGTATTAAGTTATGCTGAATCCTTAATTTCTTACCGTTATACCGAGCAAGGGATCACCCACCGAACTAAATCTGGAAATCTCACCGCAGCTACATTTCGCCACGAACTCAGTCGTGGGTGTGACCCTCAGCTACATACCCATTGTGTGATCCTTAATCTCACCCAAAGACCGGATAAACAATGGCGAGCGATAGAGAATGAAACCTTATACCGGCAGCAAATGTTGATGGGGGCTTTTTATCGAGCGGAATTAGCACAAGAAGTTCAAAAGCTAGGTTATGAAATTCGGCGGACCCGTGCCGACGGTTTGTTTGAATTGGCTCACATTACCAATGATCAATTAGAACAATTTAGCAGCCGTTCCAAAATCATTGAAGCAGGATTGGCTGAGTATGGAAAAACCAGAGAGTTAGCTACCGCCAAGGAAAAAGAAATAATTACTATCGCCACCCGTCCAAAAAAGACCGACGTGGATAGAAAAGTATTGCACGAATTTTGGCAGGAGAAATCCCTTGCTTCACAAATAAATTTTGAAAGGCCAGGAAAGGTTTCTCCGGAGATAAAGAGTTTACAGAATCAAGGAGCGAATCTCTCACTTCAATTTGCAATCGATCATCTTATCGAACGGCAGTCGGTCATCTCTGAAGAAAAAATAATCAGACACGCTTTGGAACATGGGGTTGGGCAGACAACTTACAAAGAAATTAAGAAAGCATTAAGTCGCCAAGTTTCTGAAGGAAAGATTCTTCAAAGGGGTGAACGTTATACAACCCCTGAGGCCCAGAAATTAGAAAAGGAAATCCTTGAATTGGAAAAAAATGGGAGAGGGATTGTTCGGCCAATATGTATCAAAAACGTTTTTTTCGATCTTAACCGCCGTGGACTTAATCAAGGCCAACGAAATGCCGCAACCTTAATTCTCACCACTCAAAACCAAATCATCGCTGTGCAAGGACTTGCCGGGACCGGTAAGACTTTTATGCTACATTCTGCCAGGGAATTAGCCGAAGAGGAGGGATTCCAACTTCGAGGT
>JBGTGJ010000201.1:0-2772 GCA_041746775.1 bacterium | reverse complement strand
CAGGAATCAAACGTCGTTCAGAAATTCTCTCAGAACCGACTCTCTCTTGATTCATCTTGCGAACTTTAAAAATCATCCGATTTTTCAAACCTAAATCCTCCACCGATTTACCATCCACCCAATCACGAACCCCCGCCTTCACCTGGCGAATAATCTCCTTGGCGAGCGGAGGATTTTGAATCAGCGCCGCGCCACACCCACGAGCAGCGACATTTTTTGCAGGGCAACCCATGTTGATATCGATTCCATCAAACCCCAATTCACACGCGACGATCGCAATCTTATAAAACGATTCCGTTTCCGAACCATAAATCTGCGCCACAATCGGCCGCTCGATTTCGGAATAAAGAAAGTCATCCAACATCACCGCCGCATTCCGCGCAAGCCCCTCCACATTGGTAAACTCGGTCATCATCACATCCGGTTTCCCATACTTCGCAACAATGAAGCGGAACGGAGCATCGGTCACTCCATCCATCGGAGAGAGTCCCAAGATCGGTTTTTTTATTTGATTCCAAAAGTGCATAAAAATTATTCCCCCGAGCTTTCCACAAAGCCATAAACATCTCAACCCCTCTCTCCCACTTGATCCCCCTTGCTAAATTTCCTAACTTAGGTATTAGGCATTCCACTTTCGAGAAAATAAGAGGAAAATCGCGTGATCAACCCCCAAGAAATTGAAAAGCAGATCTTAATAGGGATCCCTGACGCTAGAGTCGAAGTCGTTGACCTAACCGGGACTCAAGATCATTTTCAAGCAGTAGTGATTAGCTCAAGCTTTGAGGGGAAAACCATGGTGGAACAGCATCAGCTGGTCTACAAAGCGCTAGGGGATTTAATGAGGGAAGCGATTCACGCCCTGGCACTCAAGACATTCACCCCGCAGCAATGGAAAAATAGTTAACGATTTTAATGAAGGAGCACTCCCATGTCAGAAAATATCCAAGATAAAATTGCTGAACAGGTTAAAGGTAGCAAAATCCTCATCTATATGAAGGGGACCCCACAATTTCCGCAATGCGGATTTTCCGCCGCAGTAGTAGATGTCTTTAATCAGCTTAAAGTCCCTTACGAAACCGTAGATGTGCTCCAAGACCCCGCGATCCGTGACGGGGTCAAAGCTTTCTCCAATTGGCCCACCATTCCTCAAATCTATATTGATGGAAGATTTGTCGGTGGATGCGACATCGTCCGTGAGATGTTTATGCGTGGCGAATTGCAACCGCTCGTGAAAGCCGCAACAGAACAAGTCTAAGCGAATTGATTATTTCCCATTAAACAGCAAATTTCCCAGCGCTTGTAGTGAGCTTTTATATTGACGCGGAAAGCGTATTATTTTGACGTGTTGATCTGGCTCTGACTCGGAAAACTCAATTCCCCAAATCGGCACCTCCCCTTGGGAAATCGCGGAATAGCGCATATCCCCTACTTGCCAATGACCCTCTTGAGATTTGAGCACTCCAGTATAGCCTTCAGAAAACCAAAAAAATCGGCCAATATCATCATAGAGCATCGAACCTCGAAGTGCGTTGGGCATTTGCTCTAACTGAAATTTCTGGATCTTTCCGCCTGGAAACAAACCTGGTCCCTTTCCAGGGATTATTCGTAGAGCATCTATATATAAGCTCTCTTGATTTTCATAAATCGATCGCCAAACCATTAGATTTCCTAATGTCGGCATCACTCTGCCATGCACCACTTGATGTCCTCGAGACTGAGCAAGTTGATTTTGAAATTTTTCCCCTCGATCATGCTGGTAGATTCCAAAGCAAAGATAAATCAAAAATAAACTCAGCGCCCAGATCGCCCCTTTTTTTCCTGTCGAACGAAAGGCAAAAATCAACCCCACTAATAACACCAAAGTAACAACCGGATCGATCACCGCAATAATATCCCAACTCACACGGTAATCGGAAAAAGGCCAATAGAGCAGAGTCCCAAAGCTAGTCGCTGCATCCAATAAAGGATGAGTGATGTAACCCAAGCATGCGGCAAAATAAAAATATTTGAAGGAAGTGTTTTTTCGCCAAAACAACCAGAAGAGGACTGCAATGACTAAAGCACCGATCGGAACAAACAGTAGAGAATGAGTAAAGTGCCGATGCAAAGTCCAAAACAGAAGCGGATCGGCTTTCGAGCGGATAAAAACATCAATGTCCGGAGCCATGGCACCAATCGTTCCTGCCAATACCATCGGAACGTTTGCCTTCTTGCCAAAAGCCGCACGAACAACAACCCCTCCCAACAACCCATGTGTAATAGTATCCATGATTTACAGATTCTCCCGAATCAATCTTGCCGCTTCTTCATCACCAATTTCGGAATTCTTTGTGTGCTTCTCGGGAACCAACCAAATGTGCGCATGCGGAACTTCATCGCCGATGATGTGACTCACAATCATCTCGGTACCGAATGTCTTACGCTGCGCCTCAGCAACCTTCTTTGCCACTTCCATATACTTTCCAATCTGTGGAACATCCCATACCCATCGGTAATGTAGCTTGGGGACGACCTGGCAGTGCCCTTTGGAGCGAGGAAATTTATCGAGAAACACGATGAATTCTGAATCTTCATAAACTTTTGTGGTGGGAAGCTCCCCTTCGGCAATCTTACAAAAAATGCAGTTGGGATTTTGTGACATACTATTCTCCTTCTTTTTGGATTATCTAGGAAAAGTACTTTTTTTATCGATAGAAAAGAAAGAAAAAATTATTCTAATGTTTTTTACGATAGTGCACTATATTTATTACCATACAAAAAGCGGAACTTCTC
>JBGTGJ010000200.1:0-10197 GCA_041746775.1 bacterium | reverse complement strand
ACTCACCAATGGTGCCGTTCATCTTCCAGTTACCAACGATCAGTGGTCTACGAATATCGGAGTTCAAATTAAGCCTCAATTTCTAAAGCACGAATACCTGGCAAAGTTTTTCCTTCAAGAAACTCTAAGGTCGCTCCTCCTCCAGTAGAGAGGTGAGTGATTTTATCGGCTACCCCCGCTTGTTTCACCGCTGCAAGGGAATCACCACCGCCAATGACAGAATTTCCGGGATTTTCTGCAATACACCGAGCTATTTCTAATGTGCCACGATCAAACGGCGAAAATTCAAATGCTCCCAAAGGGCCATTCCATAAAATCGTTTTTGCATTTCTTAACTGGTTTTTAAAATTCTCTAAGGTCTTGGGGCCAATATCTAACCCCATCCATCCAGAAGGGATCGAAACCCCCTCGGTGACTTTGGTCTCAGCGTTGGTTTGTAATTCTCTCGCAATCACATGGTCGACGGGCAGTTCCAACACCACCTCTTTGAGTCTCGCCTTTTCGATTAGCTTTTCAGCGAGATGAATCTTGCTATCTTCGACCAACGATTTTCCGACCTCAATCCCTTTCGCCTTAAGGAATGTGTAGGCCATCCCCCCACCGATCAAGACCGCATCGACATAACGAAGCAAGTTTTCAATCACCCCTAACTTGTCGCTGATCTTTGCCCCACCTAGCACGGCAATAAAAGGGGATTCAGGGGATTGCAAAAGCTTTCCCAGATTTTGAATCTCCTTCATCACCAACTTTCCGGCTCCCCGCTGTGCCACTAATGGGACCATTCCTACCGTGGAGGCATGAGCTCGGTGCATCGTCCCAAACGCATCGTTGATATAAACATCAGCCAAGTTTGCTAACTTCTCACTAAACAAAAGGTCATTGGCCTCTTCTTCCGGATGAAACCGAAGATTTTCTAAAAGTAAGACCTGCCCTTCTCGCATCTCGGAGATTAATTTCTTCACCGAGTTCCCCATACAGTCTTCGGGAAACAACACCTCTTTTTCAAGAAGTTGTGAAAGTCGTTCTGCCACGGGAAGTAAACTATATTTGGAATCCCGTTTCCCCTGAGGCCGGCCCAGGTGCGAAGCCAAAATCACTTTGGCACCCATTTCGATCGCAAAATGTATGGTGGGAAGAGTGGCAACAATTCTTGCGTCATCCACAATCTCCCCTTTTGAATTAATCGGAACATTAAAATCGGCCCGAATAAATACTCGCTTCTCAGCCAGATCTAACTCTTCAATGCTTTTGATCATGATTGCCGACCCATAAACTTCGCCAAGTCAATCATTCGTTGGCTAAATCCGGTCTCGTTGTCGTACCAGGCCAATACCTTCACCAATTTTTTTCCTAATACTTTGGTGGAAAGCCCATCAACAATGGATGAAAAAGCGGAGCCATTATAATCCGAGCTTACGAGTGGAAGATTGGAAAAATCTAAAATCCCTTTTAATTCCCCTTCTGCCCCTTTTTTGAGAATCGCATTCACCTCTTCAGTCGATGTCTCCTTTTCAACCTGCACGACAAGATCAACCAAGGAGACGTTAGGGGTCGGAACCCGAATCGCCATCCCATCGAGTTTCCCTTTGAGGTGTGGCAGCACCAAACCAATCGCTTTCGCTCCTCCGGTACTGGTGGGAATCATGTTGAGGGCGGCGGCGCGAGCACGACGTAAATCTTGGTGGCCACCGTCAATAATTCTTTGATCGTTGGTATAACTGTGAACCGTTGTCATCTGACCACATTGAATCGTCAACGCTTCATCCAAAATTTTAACCACCGGTGCTAAACAGTTAGTGGTACAAGAGGCATTGGAAATCACCTCGTGATTTTTGGAATCATATTTTTTTTCATTGACTCCATACACAACCGTCAAATCACAATCGTCAGAAGGAGCACTGATAATCACTTTTTTCGCCCCATTTTTCAGATGATGCTGACAGTCGGATTTGCCGTTGGTTTTACCGGTACACTCTAAAACAAAATCAACTCCGGCATCTTTCCAATTGATTTTGGAGAGCTCTGCAATACGGGAATAAACGATCTTCTTTCCGTTCACCAAAATGGCATTCTCTTCCGCTGTCACCTCAGGCTCAAAAATCCCGTGCACCGAATCATACTTCAACAAGTGAGCCATATTTTGCGGCGAGGTAAGATCATTTATTTGCACAATTTGAACTTGGGAGTCTTTGGCAGCTAGACGAGCGATAGTTCGGCCAATTCGGCCAAAACCATTAATACCTAAACGAATGGGGGATGAATTCATAAGTACCTCAAAAACCGGCGCATTTATGCACACGCCGGTATAACTGTCAACCTATCGGAATTAAAATATTTATAGCATTAGGGATCAGTTCAAAAGTCGCTCGAGTCGCCAGAAAAGATTCTCCATCGATGCCGATCGGAAGTTTCCCTTTGAGACACTGTAGAACCGCCTTTTTAGTGACTCCATAATGAATTTTACGATGTTGAAATTTTTCTTGACGATACATATGCGGAATTTGTCGCAACATCGAAAGATAACTTAATTTTTCGGCAAACATCACTTGAAAAGACTGATCATCTGGCTCGCTTTGGGGGGCGATGCACATCCCCCCTCCGAAATATTTTCCATTGGCGATGACGGTGAGCAGAAGATCCATTTCCTTGGGGGGAGAAATCTGATCCCATTCAATCCCTTCCCATTTCACCAACGGCGCACGATAAAACATCGCCGACAGCAAACCCGCTACAAGATATTGCAATGATCCAAAAAACTTTTTGGAGGCATTTACCCGCCTCTCCACCTCTCCGGACAGACCCGCGTCAGCGATATTAATAAAATATCTTTGATAAAGAGGATTCTCGGGAGATTCAAGCGTCACCAAACCGGCATCAACCAATTTTGTTTTTGTTTGGAGCAACCAGGAAAAATCTTCGGGGAATCGAAATTTTTGGTGAAGCAAACGAGAAAAATCCCCACCCGTTCCCGTCGACACTATCCCAATGGAGGGACGTTGTTCGGGTGGCGCAGGGATCACTCCATTGATAATCTCGTTAAGAGTGCCATCTCCCCCGACGGAAATAATTTTCTGAAAACCTTCTCGAGTGGCTTGGGCTGCCAATGTCGTCGCATCCCCTTTATGCTCCGTGACTAACCACTTGGAACCAGCAAGATGCTGTGAAACCCACTCTTTTAACCCTTCGATCACCTTTCGATTTTTCCCACACCGCGAGGCGGGGTTAATGATAAAAAAGAACTCATTCATGATTAAACAATCTGTTCATTAATAAATTCAAATAAATCCTGCACCTCAATTTGTTTGGTCAGAGAGCGAAATTTCTTTTCAGTCTTGGCGCAGGCGGTAATTAATTTGGTAATTCCTCGGGAAACGACCTCATCGATAATCCTTTTCGCAATTTTGTCACTAGCTTCAGGAAAAATAAGGTCATATCCCCCTTCAACCCCACTACTTAAGGCATCTTCACCACTCCAACTCAATTCGAGAGGAGAAAATCCTGTGACCACTTGAAGGGCATGACGAGGCAATGAGGCCAACTGTAAATGTCGGCTAAGAAATACAGGATCACAAAAGGCGATACGAGTCTGCCCCTTCCCCTGAGTGTGATAGTTGGCGTGCTGGAGATAAGGGGCGATCAATTCTAACAAATGCAGCGTCTTTTTTTCGAGCGGGAAATGCAGATCCGAATATTTTTTCTTGAAGGAATAACAACACTCCGGCCCATCGGTCACCACGACCGGATATTTTTTTAGAGTGTAATATTGAACCTCCGCGATCTCTTGAAACTCTTGATGAAAACCCAAAGAGTCTAACGGTTCGCCACAACATTGGATCGATTCCTGAAACAAGGCAACTCCAGGGATCTGAAGTTTTTTAAACAGCTCGAAATAGGTAAAAACCCGTTCCGGAAAATAATGCAACGTGTGACAAGAAGGGAAAAATACCACCTCCGTTTTTTTCTTCTTAAAGCGAGGTAATCGATCTCGAACTTTATGCAGCAGATCAGCCCCATATGGATTATTATAATCGTGGAATCTCTCTTCGAGCGCATAAGCAGCAGGAGGTGCGACATAGTTTGCCACGGCCAGTTTGCGGACTTCATTGAGCGCGGACGGAACATCGTTGTGATGTTCACAATAGACCTGACAATGGAGACAATTGGTGCACTGATAACTGGCGGCTGCCATCGCTTCGCTAAACGGGACCGTTTGATCGATTAGCCAACGAGCAATCTCCATCTTTCCCCACGGGGTGTAAGTTTCATTATTAGTTGCCTCTGCCGTGGGGCAGCTAAACTTGCACATCTTGGGACAGTAGGTGCAATAATCCATCATTTTTTTAAGCGGATTTCTCATGAACACCTTTGCAACATCTGACGCAGCCCTTGTAACCCTTTTTCTTTGGCAGCTGAAAACTTTCTCTCTTTTTTTAGCTGGGATTCTTTGGTTTTTCGCAGCATGTCTAAAAACTCTGGCTGATTTTTTTTTCCGATTTCTAAATGTCTCCCCTTTTTTTGATGAGCACTTTCAGACAAGGTATTTATCATCGCTAGAACCAGTTTTTCTTCCCCCCAAAAAGCAGCCCCGATAAAACTCTCATTCACTTTTTCTTTTTCTAAAAAGTCTTCAACCTTGGAGGGGGAAATCTCGACAAAAAGCGGAATGGCTAGTCTTCCTTTATACACCCATTGTTTGAAAGAGCTGCTCGCACGAGTCGAGGGAAAAGAAAAGATAGCGTATTGGTGATAACGAGGGCGAGGAAACAGCCTGAAAGTCGCCTGAATCGGCGTGCCTAATAATTGATCCGAACCAATAGAAAACTTTTTGAGCGAGGGGCCAGTGGCAGAACGCGGTGTCAGCTTATTGAAATATTCCTCTCCACTAGGATGAATCCAACGCACCTGCGCACACAATTCCTCAATCCCACCAAACGCCTCTCCATAAAGATTGGGAAGTCGTTCTTCTAAAGCATCCGCAAGACAATCTTGGTTATCAGGGGGGGTAAAGTAATTGAGGGTAAACCCTTCCTTTAAAACCTGCTCTTCGAGTTGAGCGATTGTTTCATCGGTGTCAGTGGTAACTAGCAAGGAAGTGGAATCAATTTCGATCATATATTTGTTTGGATTTAAATTAAGGGGGTTAAGCCAAGCTTGCCCGGATTGAGAATGTGACGTGGATCCAACTGATTTTTTACACGATTGAGCCAATTCAAACCCGCCCCCCATTCATCTTTCATATAGCCTGCTTTAAGAACTCCAACGCCATGATGATGACTGATCGTCCCGCCACTACTAACACAAGCCTCCAGCGCTTCTCTCCATATATATTGATAAAGGTCTTCACTCTTCTTTAAATTTTCACCGTAACCCACGAAGGTAAAATAAATCGAACATCCTTCGGGATAAGCATGACTAAAATGAGCTAATACTAAGGCGTGTTTTGATATGGCTTCACGAACGGCATGATATAAATTCGATAAATTTTTCCAGGTCGTCGCCACCTCCATCGTGTCGGCAAAAAAACCGGCATCGAAAATCGGAGAGAGCTTGTACGACACACTATACCGATGTTTTTTCCAATAGAGCCCTGGCCCTGGTCCAAGATCCGCGGCCTGGTATTTTAAACAAACTTCTTCTGCGATTTCTGCTTCCGCCTCAATGATTTTTTTAAAACCTTGGAACCCTAGGATTAACATGCAACTTCCTGGAAGATAATTAAGAAATTTTCCCAGTCGATCGGTATGTTTTAAAAAGATTTTTAATGAACGGTTCTTGATACAGGTGAGCATCGGCTTGAGAGAATTTTGTAACGATTCTTTCACCCCGCCTGTTTTAGATTTTTCTTTATGAGAACCAAACAGGATTGTATCAAGCTCGTCATAGAGCCGAACCACCGCAGGAGAAACTCCTCGCTGCAAAATTTTACGAATCCCCTCCAACCCCTCTTCTAAACTTCGAAACTGAAAGGCGAGAAAGCGTTCACTCTCCGGCATCGCATGAATTTTTAAAGTCGCCTCCGTCAAAATCCCCAAAGTCCCTTCCGATCCCACAAACAGCTCTTTTAGATCGAGTTGTTTGGGTTGATCTTTTACGGATTCGATAGAAACAATATCTCCATTCGCCAAAACGACCTCTAACCCTTCGACCATGTCTTCAATCTTTCCATACTTTGTGGAGAGCTGCCCTGCCGATCGGCAGGCCAGATAACCTCCCACGGTTGCTACATATATAGAGGAAGGAAAATGCCCCAATGTCATGTTGCGACGTTGTAGTTCTCGTTCAAAAATTTCTCCATTGATGCCGGTTTGAACCCTGACATTCATTTTAATGGGGTCCAACTTCAAAATTTGATTGAGCCTCTTCAAATCAAGCGCGATCCCTCCATGGAGTGCCCAGGTGCCACCACAGACACCTGACCCTCCACCAAACGGGATCAGCGGGATCGATTTGCTGTTGGCAAACGAAACGACTTTGGAAACCTCCTGCGTCGTTTCCGGCCACACAATCACATCGGGAGGGTATTTGACCTGATTGGCTCGAGCCCAAATAATCGCTTGGCTGGAAGAATCTCTGCCATAACTCAATCGGTCGGGGTTAGTGACACTGATCTGATCTTTGCGCAAAATCTTCTGAAGATCTCGCACCAGTTTAAGATTAACTTCTTTTAATTCCATGCCCCCTCTTCCGCTAATTTTTGATGGATGAACTGAATCCCCTGTTTGATCGGGACTAGATTGGGACAAATTTTTTCGCACTGATCACACCCTTCACACCAACTGAGATCAATTCCGGAGAATCGGTAGTCGGCCGGAGATCGAACCAAGGCGGTCACAATATAACTGGGACCAGGGAATATCTCTCGAGGAAACTTTAACAATGCCGGACAGACCGCATCGCACAGACCACAATTCATGCATTGAGAAAACCGATCCATCCAATCTTTATCGGAAGAGGTTAACGGGACCAACCGATCGGCCCGATAATTATCCAGAAAAAGCAGCAATCCTTGACGACGAAATCGAAACGGTTTTTTGAGGAAGTGCAAGAGAAGTGCCCATGCCAGATTTAGTTTTGCAAACAATAACTTCATCATAAAGGTTAAAGAAAATCCTAAAGGAGCGTCTCTTGGTGGGTCAAGGATTATCCTTAACCCCCATTCTCACATCCGCTGCAAAATAATCCGTTTTCGCCGCTCGGCCCGTCGAGCATACGCCGCTTGAGTATAAAGTTTGGGATTAGGGATAATCGCCACCAAATAAGCAGCCTCCCCCAAATCAAGCTCTCGTGCCGGCTTCTTAAAATAGTACTGACTCGCCGCTTCTGCTCCATAGACCCCTTTTCCCCATTCGATGACATTGAGGTAAATCTCCAGAATTCTAGACTTGGAAAGAACTTTGTCCATCCAAAGGGCGAGAAGAATTTCTTTTAATTTTCGGATCGGATTTTTAGAAGAAGAGAGGTAGAGATTTTTAACCAACTGCTGAGTGATCGTGGAACCACCCCGGGCAATTTTTTTCTTTTTTAAATTGGCGTTCCAAGATTCACGGATCGCTTTGGGATCAATCCCATCGTGCTGATAGAAGGTGGCATCCTCACTTATCAAAACCGTTTTTCTGAGATAGGGAGAGATTGAACTAAGCGGTTTCCATGTTTGAGAAATTCTACAAGCAGGCTGACACTCACTTTGGTATTGTTGAATGAAGGCAGTCGTTTTAGGATTTTCGGCGCGCAAATTGGTAATTTGATAAAAAGAGATCAAAAAATCGAAAAGAGCGATGGCGACCACTATACCAAGGATCCTAAAAACCCAACGACGCATAAACTCCTTTACTCTATTTAAATGAAAAGGACCAGCGATGACCACGCTTCATTTTTCTACTGAAATTCCCCTCACTCTCGAAAATGCGTTCGATCTGGGAACTAATTTAGATAATCTCCCATTGATCCAACCCGGTTACGTCAAAATTTTAAAAGGGGGTGGAAAACATCAACTCGGAGATCATTTTGCCCTACTATTCTGGCAAGGTTGGATCCCAGCACTCTGGTCGGGACGAATTTCGGAGTTTGTGAAAAATAGCTATTTTGCCGATGTTCAGACAATAGGACCTTTTAAGCGTTGGAAACATACCCACCGATTCGTCGCCACCGCTAAAGGCACTCAGTTAGTGGATGATATCGAGTATGAACTTTGGGGAGGAAGACTTGGAGAGTGGTTGGATCGAAAATGGCTTAAGCCCCGCCTGAATAAAATGTTTAAACATAGGCAAAATAAGATCCGCGAGATGTTCCCTATCAAATAATTAGACGAGAAATCGGGATTCCCGGTTGACAACCCCTATGGCCTATGGCTAGGTAGGCGCCTCTTTTTGAAAGATAAACCCCATGAAAAAGCTCACTAAAAGTCACACCAAAGTTCAAACCGACCGCAAATGGTACCTTGTCGACCTTCAAGGGAAGGTGTTAGGGCGCGCTGCTAGCAAGATTGCGATGATTTTGCGCGGCAAAGATACCGCCCAATTTACCCCCCATGATGATGTCGGTGGATTTATCATTGCGATTAACGCCAAAGAGGTTCGACTGACCGGCAATAAATTAAAAGATAAGATGTATTACCGTCATTCCGGGTATATCGGTGGTTTGAAGGAATATACAGCCGAGAAGTTATTAGAAAGAAAACCGGAAGAGATGATCTTTCGAGCGGTGAAAGGGATGATGCCCAAGACCTTCTTAGCCAAAAAACAGCTCAAAAAATTAAAAATTTACTCCGGAGGAGAACATCCTCACATGGCGCAAAAGCCTGAAGTATTGGAATTATAAAATATGGTCTCTACAAAAAGATTTTTAGGAACTGGTAAAAGAAAAAACTCCGTCGCTCGGGTCGTCATCAGCCCCGGGGATGGAAAATTCACGATTAACGGTCGCGATGGAATCGAAAAGTATTTCGGCCGTGCCACCAGCCGGATGATCGTCATGCAACCGCTTGAAGTCACCGGCAACCTCGGAAAATTCGACGTCTTAGCTCTACTCTCCGGCGGCGGACTCTCTGGTCAAGCGGGGGCCCTTCGACACGGAATTTCCCGGGCTCTTCTCTCCATGAATCAAGATTACCGAAAGCCTCTCCGTAAATCAGGTTTCCTCACCCGTGATGCGCGGGAGAAGGAACGTAAGAAATACGGACTTCACAAAGCGCGTAAGCGACCTCAGTACTCGAAACGGTAAGCGGAATTTCGGATTTACTCTTCACTCTATTCCTGCTTAACTAAAAATCATGAAAACACCTGTCGCGATCATTGGCGCTACCGGTTACACCGGTGTCGAATTAGCACGTTTGTTAATCCATCACCCTCAAGTTGAAATCGTCTCCGTCACCAGTCAGAGCAAAAGTGGCTTAACCTATAGTCAATGTTTTCCCGCTTTTAAGAACAAACTCAATTTGGAATTGGAAAAACTTAATCCCGACCTGATTGCTAAAAAAGCAAAAATCATCTTCCTCTGCCTTCCGCATCACGAGTCGGCTGAAACTGCCAAAAAGTTTTTGGATCTAGGCTGCAAGGTGATTGACCTCTCCGCAGACTTTCGTCTCTCAGCCGCCGAGGTTTACGAAGCCTGGTATGGGCCACATCGTTCGCAGGAGCTGTTGAAAGAGGCGGTCTATGGTCTTCCCGAATTACATCGTGAGCAGATCAAAAAGGCTCGACTCGTGGCGAATCCCGGCTGTTATCCCACCAGCTGCATCTTAGGGCTTGCGCCGTTAGTGAAGAAAAAAGCGATCGATCTGAAATCGATCCACTGTGACTCTAAGTCGGGGGTTTCTGGAGCCGGGAGAAAGACTGATCCCTCCATCCTCTTTTGCGAAGTGAATGAGGGGGTCAAAGCCTACAAAGTGGGAAATCATCGTCATACCCCTGAGATTGAGCAGGAGATTTCTCGCTTGGCAGGAGAATCGGTGGTTCTGAGCTTCACCCCTCATCTTATTCCAATGGACCGTGGAATTTTGTCCACACTCTATGCTCAGCCGTTCCAAAAGACCGATTCAAAATCACTGCATCAACTTTATCAGGAATTCTACAAAGATGAACCTTTCGTCCGCCTCTGTCCCTTAGGAGAATTTCCAGACACGAGGAATGTGAAGATGACTAACTACTGTGACATTGGTGTTTACTATGACGATCGAACCGGAAGAGTGATCATCGTCAG
>JBGTGJ010000199.1:0-8860 GCA_041746775.1 bacterium | reverse complement strand
GAAATTGGGATTTTTAGTTGGTGCGGATTTTTAAAATATAGATAGAAGAGCAAAGCGAAAATGATGTTGCATAAGCTAATTATAATTGTTTGAGTAGCTACTAATAATTCTGATTCATTAAGTGAATAATGTGAAAAGTATAATTCTGGTTCAATCCCGTGGAAGGTTAATATAGGAAATATAGAATAAAGAAGTGCGAAGAAAGTATATACCGAGTAGTTTGATGCCAGGTTCATTTTTTTTTTAATAAAAACAAACCCTAAAAGCAAAAATGATATTATTAATAAATAGGTAGAAGCTATAATCACTGTTTTTCTGTCTACATTGGTTTGATAAGTTCAGCGAGTTTCCTCGCACCATCTTCCCAAGAGGGGTGAGTAAACTGGTTTATATTTTGGTTGTTATTCAGCTTTTCCATTTCAAGTAAACTTTTAAAAATTCCTTCAAAATTCGGTTTTATGTATACTGTATCACTACCTCCAGCTTCTCTGAGTTCAGGTATGTCAGTAGTGATTACTTTTGTTCCACATGCTCGCGCTTCTAAGACTGGCATGCCATATCCCTCATAAATTGATGGAAAAATAAAGAATGCTGCTCCCGAATATATCGCCGGCAAATGTTCGTTAGGTATGAAACCTAAGGATAAAATGTGAACTGAATTATCTTTTTTGATTAAGGAGGCAACGTCTTTGTTTTTCCAACCTCTTCCCCCTACTAGTACCAATTTATAATTGGGCAATAAGCCTTTATTCTTTATGGAAAGAAATGCTTCAATTAATAATTTTAAATTTTTTCTAGGTTCCCCTGTGCCCACTGATAAAATATAAGGCTCAGATATTTTATATAAATTTAGAATATTTTGGATAGCTTCTCTTGCCTGAATTTGAAAATCCTTTCCCGTACTAGGATAAATTACAGCATCTGACCGACGGCCGACAAATTTATAAAGACGCTCCGAGGTTCCTTTCGAGATAGATATAACAGTATCTGCTCTTAAAACATCATTCCTAAAAAAGAAAGAGTGAGCTAATCTATGATAAAAGCTCATTGTTTCTGGAACGATTTTGAAATTTAAATCATATACTATTGCTATTTTATTCACCGCTGAAGAAAGTTTAGGTAGAAACGTAGCACTCCCGATAAAAATATCCAAATTGTCTCTTTTGCAAAGCCGAGGTACTCGAGTTTTTAACCAAAAAATCGGTTTTAAGTGCTTTATTAACGGAAATGAATCATGGCGTAGTATCCAACGATCGGAACGACCTGGCATTTGAATAGGTCTATGAGTATAAACAAAAAATTGTGCTTTTGGTAAGAGTTCGTCTAGTAAACTACAAAGCTCATAAGCATATCGACCTATTCCACTAAGCTTACCTTGAAATGCTCTACCATCAATACCAATCCTCATTTAACTAACTCCAACTTTAGAATAAGTTTCAGATTATGGGAGGTCACTTGTATAAAAAAAGTGTAATTTGCCCCAAATGTTCGATGGTTAAAAGAGAGGTATGTTCCTAGATGGATATTCTAAAAATCATATTTCTCTTCGGCAGGGTAAATGAAATCACTTCCTTTTAAAATACCTTCGCAAATTATATCCAATCCCAAACATTTTTTACGATTTAATTCCTCTAGATTTTTTAAATTAAGTATAAAAGGCATCGCCTTAGGTGCGATTTCCATCATTTTTAAAGGTACCATTCTTCTAAAGAAAAAATGATAGGCGTATTTCCGTGCTCGAATAATCAACTCTTCATCTGTTTTTTTAATAAAAGGTAATTGATCCAAAAGTTTAAAATATTTCTCCACTGTAGTAACATCAAAAGTAATCCCCTTATTTCGAATCCACGCCTCACCGGCCACGATAACTGGAATACCCATGCTGGCCAATTCCACACCTGTTTTAGTGCCGTAAATGATTACGGAATTACATTGTAGCATGACAGCATAAGTGCTCACCTGGCTTTCGGGTGGTATAACAAAAATGTTTTTGGGTAGATCAGGAAATACTTTTTTTATCTCCTCCGTGATTGGCTGTTGCGAACGCAAAGTGCCTCGGATTTCTGCAGGATGTACTCGGATCAAAAGCTGAAGTTCGGGACGCTGAGAAAAATAATGAATTGTTTTTAAAATCCAGTCTAACATATTTGGGAATGCATTCGCTGGATAATGTAACTGCGCGTCCCACATCACATTGGTAAGCATACCTATACAAGGTTTTGTAAAATCCACTCCAATTTCTTTGGCGATCTTCTCTACATCAAACTTGGGTCGTTCATGAAACCAAATCCAGTCTTCTGTGCCTTCCCAACGACTTTTAAGGTAGTTCAATAGCTGTTCATTGAGTTCAGGTGTCAGGTCTAGATTTTCCCAGTTACTGACGGGCTCCGACATGAGGGTGTGATGGTAAGTGTCATGATGGCTGAAAATAAAACATTTTTTTCGATAAGCTGGATTCCAATTAATCACTCTCACTTTTGTTTGACGTGCTACTTCTCCGACTAAGCCTTGTGGAACGTAAATTCCATGATGAAAGACCGCCGCCTCATATTGATTTTTTTTAAACACTCTTTTGACTGCAAAAGTTGTAAGCAGTGCAGCAGTAAAATAGCGTTTTAATATTGGTAGGCCATAGATTTCATTCTCTAATGAAGCTCTAGCGTAAAATCTGAGAGCTCCAGCGAGGGCATGTTCACCCACAGCAATCCCATCCAATTTATAATTCTCTATTTCGCTGATGGTGAGGTTCGATGAAATTTGATTTGCCTGTAAATGATCTTCAGCAGTTAATAAGTCACTATAGCGATGAATGGTGAAACCTAATGATCGATACATTTTATTCGCTGGATCAAAACAATTTTTGCAAAGATCTTTACGAGGACCATTTTTTACAAATAGTTCCTGTTTTGGATACCAGGTCACATCACAAGCAAGACACGCCGGAAGCACGGAGTCACACAATAATACATGAATGTCTGCCCCTCGTAACGTCAAAGCAACACCCAATAAACTCTCAAGCGTGGTTCCTGGCAAATGAGACCCGACACTCGTTGCAATCAAAACTTTAGGACCATTTTTTGCTTTCTGAAGCGCAGTTTTCCATGACTTTTTTTCGTATTTTAATATTTTTTTCCAATTCGGGTAACCGATCGTTTTTGCAACGTAACCTCGATGCGCTAACCTCGCAAATCGCTTTTGCTTTAAGATTTCTTTGATCGATGTTTTTAAACTGGCCATGATGATTTAACTACTTCAGATTTTGAAAAAAAATATTGGGAGAGGGTAATTGCTCTATAACCCACCAAGGTTGATGTATTAGCAATTCATCCGTAGAAAAAGGACCTGATGCAACGGCAATAGTCTTGGCTCCAATCGCTTTTCCGCAATGAATGTCATGTGGAGTGTCTCCAATAACGTAGACATTATCTAAAGAAAGATTTTTAAATTCTATTTTTGCAATGGAAAGAGCTTTGCAAGCAATTGAGGTCCGATCTTTTAAACCATCGGCAAAGGCCCCTTTAGAAAAATAATGATCCAGTTCGTAATAAGAAAGTTTAGATTTAGCACCTGCCTGAGTATTTCCAGTGAGTAACATGGATATCACATTATTCTGAGTTTTAAGTTCGCGTAAAATTTCTTTAACGTTCGTAAGAACAGATCCCTGTTTTTTTGGAAGATAATCAGGGAGGTATTTTTCATAGAGCTTCAGGAATTGTGAAGTTTGCCGTAGAAAACTTTTAGCATTATTTTCTTCTAAGATTTTTGCTGCAATTTGAACATCCGTAAGTCCCGCTGTTTGCAATTTTGTCAGATCGATCGGTTTTCCGGTTATTTTTGTAAACGCTTCCTCCCATGCGTAGATTCCGGCACCTCCTGTGGTGAGAAGAGTGCCATCAATATCCCAAAATAAAACATTCATCATAAAACTTTTTCTTTCATCGTCTGAAAAATATTTTGAGCCAAACTTTCGGCATCTAATCGATGAGCTTTTAAAACCTCATCATTTTGTCCACAAAGTGGGATGTCGGTGAGTCCGAATTTTTTGACGGGAATTGAAGCATCGATATCGCAAAGAAGACTTGATATCAATTGTCCCTGTCCGCCGAAAATATAATGGTTGTCGAGAGTAAAAATATATTTATAGTTCGTAATTATTTTCTTTAGCCACACTTCATCGATTCGATTCAGCCAGGGAAGATTGATGACTTTTAATCCGATTCTGTGACGATCCGCGAGGATCATCGAGGCTTGATATGCTTGGGAGAGGAGTATTGGTCCATATCCAAAAAGAATGGCATCGTTTCCCTCTGTAAGAGGGATACCCTTGCCTAATTCTAAATCGTATTTTTGCGGCAATCTGTATGGGATCTCACAGGGAATAGAGACTAAACGTAAGTAACATGATTCTGATGTTCTATTGAGGCAAAAGTCGAGTGCAAGAGCCACCTCTGCTTCGTTACACGGTTCAACAAGGATCATACGAGGAATGGCGGATAAAACTGATATATCTCTTACCGATTGATGCGAATGGCCGGGGGCGCTAGGTAAGAGACCAGCAAGAGAGCCAACATAAATCACCTTGGTTTTTTCGGTGGCATTATTGTAGATCTGCTCGTTAGGTCGCGTTGAAAGAAAACAAGCAAAGGAATGAACTACCGGCAAAAGCCCTTTCAAAGCCATTCCACCGGCTTGGGAAACCATATCCTGTTCTGCAATTCCACATTCAAAGAATCGATCGGAGAAGCGTTCTTGAAAGGGAATAAGACCACAATCCAATAAGAGATCGGCATCCAAAACTACTAATTTAGGATTTCGTTCTGCTTGTTCTACTAGGGCCTTCGAGTATGCTGTTACTAAGCGTTCAGGATTAGTAGGAAGCGTTCTTATGGGTTGATCTTTGGTTTCTAATTTTAACGGTTCCGCTCCAGTATTATTGAGCTGCCGATTTGCTAATTCAGTAAGCTCTTTTACTCCTCGATTATAAATATCATCATCAGGAGCTCCACTATGAAACCGGTAAAGCTGATCCTCCGGTTTCATCGAAGTATGCTCCATAAATGAAATCCCTTTCCCTTTAATAGTGTCGGCAATGAGAATTTTTGGTCGATCGGTAATGCCTTTGAATTTTTGTAATGCTGAAGAGAATGCTTCTAGATTATGCCCATCGCAACGATCCACGTGCCATCCGAAACTTTCAAATTTTTTCTCAATGTTTCCTAAATCACTTACTTTAGTTACCCAGGTATCCGATTGAATTTTGTTGTGATCAACAATTACCGTGAGTTCACCCAAACGCTTATTGACGGCAGATGGTAAAGATTCCCAGAACTGACCTTCTTGCAGTTCCCCATCTCCTGTAAGGACATAAATTTGACTAGTTTTACCTTGAAGACGATTGGCTGCAGCCATCCCTTTCGCCTTTGATATTCCCATTCCCAATGGGCCTGTATTAGTTTCCATAAAAGGTATGGAAACATCAGGATGACCTGGCAGTCCATCCAACCTTCTTAAGGAATGAAGAAGGTCAAATTCTATAAAACCTAATCCTAATAATGTCGCATACAGACCGGGAACATCGTGTCCCTTCGAGGAAAAGTAGATGTCTGCTGAAATTTTTGGATCTTTTTGATGATTCAGCTGAAGTTCGTTCGTGAATAACCAGGAAACGATATCTAAGCTACTAAAGCTGCTACCAATATGACCAGAACCAGCTCGTTTGATCATGTATAGGGTGTTGATGCGACAATACGTTGCGAATATTTGAGAGCGTTGAATAGGAGTACATTTCAGGTTTTTTATTCTCTGAAATTCTTGGAATGGAACGTAATGAAGGGAAATCAAAGGGCCTCCAGATGAATGGGTTCTTTTTTAATGATAGGAAGTTTTGCTTCGCCTTGGGCTAACAAATGTTCGGCATACCACCAATCTTTAGAATCATTAATATCAAGGCCTTCAAATCCTTCAGTGAAAAAGGGGATAATCTTGTTCCCTGAGATAGTTGCAAATTGGTCAATCACTTTTGACCAGGCCATTTCCAAGCTAGCGTTCTGCACGTAGACTTCAGGAAGTCCTTGATAAGGGGTACTGTGCCAAGGTGGCTGTGTAGGTCCTCCTGAAAGGAGAGGGGATATTCGTTGTTCTTTGACGACCCACATTTTTCCAGGATGTTGCTTACATTTCTCAACTGCCCGAAGAGAATCCACTTCTGTTTTTTGACGAAATTGATTCCATGCCCTTTGGATAGTCTCTACTTGCCGAAACGGGCTAGTAGGCCGAAGAATACTAAAGGCGTCGTAAACAAAGCCACGTTGTTCCAATTCAAACAGGGTATACTGAATCCATTCAATGTCGGGAGAAAGGTCACCTGCGAATTCAGTTGGCCGAAGAAAAGGAACTTCCGCTCCATAATATTGAGAAATTTCCGCAATGATAGGGGAATCAGTTGAAACAATCACTGATGAAAAAATCTTACTATCGAGGGCTGCAACAATTGTATAAGCAATTAAGGGATGGCCACTTAGGCGACGAAAATTTTTCCCTTGAACTCTCTTCGAACCAGCTCGTGCCGGAATTAAACCGATAATAGTAGTATCACTAGGCATAAATCTTAAACATATTGAGGATTGAAATTTACATAAAGGGTTTTCCAATCGGAATAGACATCTAAAGCCTCGGTTCCAGCTTCCCTTAAACCATTTCCTGATTGTTTCAACCCTCCAAAAGGCATGTGGGGTTCACTTCCATACGTAGGGCCATTCACCACAGCAACTCCCGCTTGAATCTTGGAGAGAAAAACCATGGCTCGATGGTTGTTTTTGGTGTGAATAGCTGCAGTCAAACCAAAAGGGGAGTTATTGGCAATGGATAGAGCTTCATCAAAACTTTTTACCCGGTAGAGGTTGGCAATGGGACCGAATAATTCAGTCTTCGAGATCGGGTCATCAGGACTCATCCCCTCAAGAAGGGTAGGGGCCATAAAAAATCCGTCGTGATAATTTTGCCCCGTGAGTCGGTATCCTCCGGTCAGTAGAATAGCTCCTCGTTTTCTTGCCGCGTCAACGGCATTTACCATATTATTCAATTGATCTTTATTGATGACAGGACCCAAATCGTCGTCATCAGTAGATCCAATTCTTAATTGCTTGGTTTTTTCGATTAGTTTTTCTCGAAATTCATCATAGATTAAATCATGGATAATAATTCGGCTTCCTGCCGCACAACGTTGCCCGGCATTACTAAACGCGGAGAGGAGGGCACTTTGTAGAGCAAGTTCAAGATCCGCATCTTCACAGACAATGAGTGGATTTTTCCCACCTAACTCAAGGCAGACTTTAGCGAGTCTCGCGCCTGCGGTACGCTGAATGAATCGGCCTACTTCACATGATCCCGTAAAACTAATGATGTCGACTAGTGGAGATTCTACTAATGGAGCTCCAGCCTCTTCACCAAAACCATGAATGACATTGAAAACGCCGGAAGGCAAACCAGCTTCTTGGAGCAGCTTTGCAAAAACCAAGGCAGTGAGGGGAGTGTCCTCGGCAGGTTTTAAGATCGCAGTATTTCCACACAATAATGCTGGAAAAGATTTCCATGCGACATTGGCTATCGGAGTATTTGCAGCAATGATCAGCCCTGCAACCCCTAGAGGTTGTCGAACAATCATCGCCATCTTGTGCGGTTGAGCACTTGTCGTAGTATGGCCATAAAAGCGTCGTCCTTCTCCCGCGATAAAAAGTCCCATTTCCATGGCGGCATGAGTTTCACCAAGTGCATCTTTAAGGGATTTACCAGTTTCAATAGAAACGATTTGCGCAAATTCCTGCATTCTATCGCGCATCAATAGGGCCGCTGAACGCAAAATATCTGCACGTGATACTACAGTTTTATCTGCCCATTCTGATTGAGATCTTTTTGCAGCTTGAATTGCCTCCTGCACATCTTGTTCTTTAGATCGTGCGACTCGATAGACTTCTTGGCCAGTTACTGGAGATAATTTTGAATAATATTCACTCGAAAGGGGTTCTCTTTCTCCTCCATTGATCCAATTCAATACTTTTTCTGGAATTTTTACAGATTTCATTTGCATTCCTTACCAAGCAGTAAAGCCACCATCCACTTTTAAGTTTATTCCGGTAATATAGGCTGAAGCTTCAGACGCCAGAAAGATAAGTGGCCCTTTTAGGTCTTCATACCGCGCCATTCTTCCTAAAGGAACTCGGTTACAAAATTTCTTTTTAAATTCGTCGTCCTGTTCACCTAAGACACCGCCCGGCGAAAGCGCATTGACGCGAATATTATGAGGTGCCCAGTGGGTAGCAAAATACTGAGTTAAGTTCAAGAGTGCTGCCTTAGAGGCACCGTAGGCAGGCGGCTTTAAAAAAGGGGGAGAACAGGAAATGTGATCATAAAAATGAATGTCTGGAGATACGGTAGCGTAAAGTGATCCTATGTTGATGATGGTGCCACGTTTTGCTTTCACCATCTCTTGACCAAAAATTTGACTCACCGAAAATGCTCCTGTCACATTGATCTCAAGAATATTACGAAATAGATGAAGTGGGAACTCTTCTAAACGAAAAGATGAGGTGACACTTGGGACTTGATCAATGCCGGCATTATTCACCAAAATTGATGGGGTACCTATTTCTTTGAGGCATAGGTCTCGAATATTGGATATCTCGGAATACTTACAAACATCAGCTCGATATAAATGGAGTTGATCCGACCCAAATCGCTCTTTTAATTTTTCAAAGGCGTGGGAGATTTTGGCTTCAGGTAAATCGATTCCTACTACTTGAGCTCCAGCATCGAGAAGTGCCTCCATCCATACAGGACCAAGTTTTCCCAGTGCTCCAGTTAC
>JBGTGJ010000198.1:0-2245 GCA_041746775.1 bacterium | reverse complement strand
GTACCCGCGGAAGAAGAGCTGGCGCTTTGTTCGGAAAGTTTACTTTCAACTCACATGGGATGGCATTTCCCTAAACGTTCCGATTATTACGAACGGTATCTTTCCTTTGCGGAAGCGACCCCGAAAGAACGGGGACAATGGCAGCGTCATTTATTGGGTTTTGCAAAAAAACAAAACTATCAATATCCGGACAGGCAAATTGTTTTTAAATCCCCGTGTCACACCGCTCGGATCAGTCTGATTCTCGAAGTTTTTCCCGATGCCTTGTTTGTGAATATTCACCGCGATCCCTATGCCGTCTTTTCCTCGACACACCATATGGAGATTAAAACTCGTCCGATGTTTGCGTATCAAAAATTTGATTTGAGTAAGTTGAATGATTTTATTCTTCGTCGATATCGGAAGATGTACGAGGCTTATTTTAGTGAGAAGGACAAAATTCCTCAGGGACAATTTTGCGAAATTTCATTTTCAGATCTAGAACAGAACCCCATCGAAACCATGAAGGAAATCTATGCTGCGCTTCAATTACCCAATTTTCCTCTTGTTCGCCCTAAGGTAGAGGCTTACATTTCTTCTTTAAAGAATTACCAAAAAAATGCTTATCAAGAGTTGCCGCATGAGATCAAACATCGAGTCGATCAGGAATGGAGATTTTGTTTTGAATCGTGGGGATATCCGATGGCATCATAATCAGGAGGGAACGTGAAACTCCGTTATCTCTATTTGATGGGATGGATGTTGTTATTCCTCCATTGCAATAATTCAGAATCCCCCTCCCAACCTCCTTCTCCTCCTGGCACGAAGCTCTGCCTTGGAAGTACTTCGCTTCCTTCCGTTCCGACAGAACCAAGTAGCTCTTCAGGAATTATTTTTTCCCCCGTCGGTGAAAGTCTAGGTTCCAATCAACTCATCGATTTGGAATTTTTACCTCAGCAAAACGGAGACGTGATCATCATAGGAAAGGATGGAGCGGTTTATTATCAGCGCAATAGCGGGACCTTTGTGCAAGCCCCTGACTCTTTTGCTGTGGAGAATGAAGGGGAGCAAGGGATGCTCAATGTCGCAGCTGATCCTCAGTATTCCAATAACTGTTTTGTTTACTTTTATTTCACTCCTCCAGGGGGCGGGATTAATCGAGTGGTTCGTGGCACGGTGAATTTTGATGGCGCCAACTTTTCTATCAGCGATCGTCAATTGATCATCGATTTCTCCAAGGGGGGTGACAACAATAATCCCAGTCCTGGATCAAATCACAATGGTGGATCTCTATTATTTGATGAAAACAATCTTTTGATTGGAGTGGGTGATGGTGGAGGAGGGGGAAGTTCCAATACATCAGCTAATATTGGGCAACGAGGCAACACACGATTGGGAAAGGTTCTTCGAATTGCTCCCCATCGTATCGATGGGGAAGGGGGGTTCTCGATTCCTGCTGAAGGGAATGGTGGAGGGAGTGGAGATCTTCCCGAGATATTTGCACGCGGTTTGCGAAACCCGTTCACCATGACTGGCGGAACAGGATTTACTTTAGTGGGGGATGTGGGAGCTGTGGGAGCTGGGAGTTTTGAAGAGATCAATTTGATCACACGTTCCGGTCAAAACTTTGGGTGGCCGCAGGTCGAAGGGCCCGGAGGATCCTCTGCTTTCACCGATCCGATCGGGGGATATAGCCACACCACCGGTCTGCAACAAAATAATAATGAGGATCCGGAAGAAAATTCGGGAGGAGGAGTTTCGATTATGGTGGGATCTTTTTATACCGGCCCGCGCTATCGCGGTTTTTTATCCAACACATTAATCTATTCTGATTTTTTTCAAGGATTTGTCCGTGGTCTTAGGTTGAATCAAGGTGAAGAGGTCACTGAAGATCTCCACCTTGGGCATTTGGAAGGAATAAGCTCGATTCAGCAAAGCCCGGACGGATTTCTTTATGCCACCTCACTATTTGGTTCCGACCGGATCATGCGGATTGAATTAAGACCTTAATCTTATATTTTAGCGCTATCCACGGTGCATTCATCTCCATCATTGCACGGATCGCCGGAGTGTTCGCAGCTTCCTTCGACCCAGACATCAGTGCCGTTGCAGAAGTTTCCATCGTTGCATGAATCGTTGTTATTGGTTGCAACGCATTCGCCGGAACCATCGCAGATATTATCAGTGCAAGGATTTCCGTCATCGGTGCAGCTGGTTCCTTCCGGATCATCACAGCTGTTGGATTGCTCATTACAGGTATCGGCAC
>JBGTGJ010000197.1:0-5282 GCA_041746775.1 bacterium | reverse complement strand
AGCAAAAGTTCGGGTGGGCCTAAACCAAAAATTGCTAAGGGGTACATGGCGGAGTCTCCTCATTCAAATAATAGTTGTGACTGAAATAGCCGGGCTCGAGTGTGCTGCGATCGAGAAAGTGAAAGTAGAGTAAAGTTCCACTGACATAGAAAATCGGGAGCATCAATACGACAAATGGGATTAACCACCCTTCCGAAATTTCCATGAAGTTTAACAGGAAGGCTAGTGACAATAGATAACTCGACGGGACAAGGTTTTTTTGAAAATGCAGCCGAATTCCCACTTTCCCTTTTTTGCCGGGATACCATGGAATCAAGTTGAATAGATTGAGCATGAACCAAGAAAAAATCAGTGTCAAAGAAACCCAGCCTAGAGATCGATCAGAGGTAAAAAATGAGTAAAGTAAGAGAGAAGCTAATCCTCCCGCAAGCAGGTTTATAGATAAAACCATTTTGCCATTGCGGTGAAAGAAAAATTTCAGCATGGCGCGGTAAATAGGCGCAAACAACCGATTGGTCAAGGGGTTCCATTAGCGTATAATCTGGATAAATGGCTGCGGATTACTGGTGACGTGGTTGAGTCTTCCAGCAGCCGAAGCGCCAGGGCCATAGATGTTGTCGAACATATAATGGGCGTCATTCGAGCCATAACGAGGAATGACCAACACGGGATTACCATTATTGACCACCACCGGGGGGGTCGCATAAACGGGGGGATAATAATAGTTGGGATAAGGATAGTAGGGGTAAGGGGAGATGTATCCTCCAGGAGTTCCTCCGATAAAGAATGTCCCGGCGTTAGCTATTCCGCTCAGTGAGAGGGTGATGAGCACCAAACTTGCTTGCAATAGTTTTTTAGGTGAAAGGTTCATAAATTTTTCCTTTATTTCTTAATTATACCCCTCTTCTTCTTAATGACCACACCGAGTTGAAAAAATAAAAAAATAAAATCGTCTTTTTCTAATGAGTTTTTATCAACGATTTCAAATATTAAATGCGTGAGATTGAATGACGCATTTAGTCATATCGATTTGTCAATTGAGTTCAATGAATAAAGCCATTTATAATTTTAAGATTACCGCTGAGGTAGAGGACTATTTTTGAATAAGAGGGGGGTAAAGGTGGAGAAGGAGATACTTCAAACCGTCCGCGACGAGACTATGGTGAAGACTCGTCGGATCAAGGAAAAATTAAAAAAAAGCCCTTCTCAGCTTGTCTCTGGTTCTAGCTGCTCTATTGATGTTCGAGCGGCATCCAACATTCCAGCTTCGGTAAAACATTTTTTTAAACGGGATCCTCGCGGTAGAAGGCTTTATAATGCACAAGAGAGTCTGTTTTTATCGCAAGTTGTTTTGCACGAGATTGATGAGGGGATTAGGATATTGAAGAGACAAGGGCTTGAGCAAGAAGCGAAGCTGTTGAGTAGTTTTTCGAATCGTAAAATGCACCTCACGCAAAGGATTGAGCTGCTTCGTAATCTCTTAAAGAATATCTACTCTGGAAATGAACTTCCTGAGAATGCTAGTGGCAATCACAAAATCAGAAATAATCAGGTTGGCTCCACCACGATCACTATTCAATCAAGTCCCGCTGTTGCCTGGACCGATCAAGGGGTCCAATATAAAAATCGAAATGAAGATGCCTTTCTGATGATTTCCAATCAAGGGATTATGGCTCTTGCCGATGGAATGGGGGGACATGTCGGAGGGGAGATCGCCAGTTGTATCGCGATCGATTTTTTTGAACAGGCGATCCTTCAGGGGGCAAGATTGGAGGAGGCATTTGTTTTAGCTAACGAGGCGATTTTAACGCGCTCGTTAAGTGATCCCCAACTGGGAGGAATGCATCCGATGGGATGCACGTTTGTCGCTATTCAGGTTCAAAACAATCAGCTAAAAATAGCACATATCGGAGACTCGAAGGGGATCGTCATTCGGGATGGGGCCTGTTTTTTTGAAACCCAAGATCACACCCAAGGACAAGAGTTGCTTCATGAAGGATTTATCGATGTCGCCACCGCATTTGAACTTAACCATATATTGAATCGATGCCTGGGTATCGATCGAATCCAGTGGCAGCGGGATGTTGACCTTGCCTATGCGACACTGCTTCCCGGGGATCGGATTGTTTTGGCAACCGATGGAGTGACCGATAATTTTTATGACAACGATTTTGAATTAACTGACCTTCTTGAGATTGTCTCTCATGATACAATTCCACAGTCGGCCCAACAGCTTGCGGAAGAATGTAAAAAAAGAATGCAATGCGGAAAACTCCCCTCTCATCGCTCGGCTAAACCAGATAATTTTTCTTTTATAATCCTAGAATACCAACCCTAAAAACATGGTCAAATCGCCGAGCTTTCTTGCCAATCCGGGCGGTTTAGCATAGCGAGTTTGATCCATGCGGGTATTTTCAAAAAAAGTCGGGTTGGAATCCTCTTCCGAACTTCTACTCAACCACTTGATGGCCTCAGTCGTGCTCTTAAGTCCCGACGAAAAGATCCTGTATATGAATCCAGCGGCCGAGCGACTTTTGGGGGTCTCCAGCGACACGGCAAAAAATCGTCGATTAACCGATTTTCTTCGCGACGCGGAAGAGCTCTATCGTGCTTTTCACGAAGTGAAGGATGGGGGGAGAACTGTTTTTTGCCATGAGCTTAAGGTTCAAGCCTCTGGAAAATCCCTGCTTTTACAAGCCGAAGTTGCCCCGCTCGGTGCACCTGATCAAATCAAAGGGGTGTTAGTTTGGATGCAACAGTTGTCGGTCGCCCAAGTCTTTCAAGAAGAATCCCGAATGCTCGATCGCCTTTCCATGATGGGGGTATTATCTTCGGGCTTAGCGCATGAGATTAGAAATCCCTTGGGGGGAATTCGTGCAGCCGCTGAGATGTTGCAAAGAGAGATGTTGTCATCCGAACATCGCGAGTATCTGACCATCATCATTTCCGAAGTTGACCGACTCAATCAGTTGATGACGCGGTTGCTTGATTTCTCTAAACCGAAAAAATTGGAGAAAAAAGAGATCAACATCAATCAGCTTCTCTCCGAACTTTTGGTGCTTCATAAAGAAAAAATGGGGCAAGAAAAAATCGCTCTTAAAAAAGAGTTTGATCCTTCCCTTCCTTCGGTCGAAGGGGACGCTGACCTGCTGAAACAGGCATTCCTTAATATTATCAAAAATGCGCTGGAGGCGATGGAAGGGGGAGGGTTGCTGCACCTTTCTACGCACTTTGTCAGTGACTACCGTATGCAGTTAGGTGAAGGGCCACCGCGCGCCATGGCAGAAATTACGATCAGCGATAGTGGGCCTGGGATTTCGGCTGAGCATCTCGCATCGCTCTTCACCCCGTTTTTTACTACCAAGCCCCAAGGAACCGGGTTAGGGCTGATTCTCACTCAGCGGATCATCAAAGAGCACGATGGTTTGTTGCGGGTCTCAAGTATCGCCGGGGAGGGGACGAAATTTAAGGTGTTATTACAGTTAGCCGAATCTTCCGAGTAGAGCATGTCGCAACCACTTAAAATTTTTATAGCCGAAGATGAGCCAAGTCTGCGGACCGTTTTGAAAAACCTTTTTTCCAAAAAAGGGTTTGAAGTGGTCATGGTGGCCAACGGTCGAGATGCGCTGCAAAAATTGCGTGAAGAGTATTTTCAAGTGGCAGTGGTGGATATCAAAATGCCGGGGCTTTCCGGTTTGGATCTTTTAGAAACCCTCAAGAAAGAAAGATGTAAAACCCAATTTATCCTCATCACGGCGCAAGATACAATGAAACATGCGGTCGAGGCGATGAAACGTGGGGCTTATGATTATATCGCCAAGCCGTTTGAGCTCGAGGAATTAGAGGTGGTCGTCCAAAAGGCTTTTGAGACGCAGAAGATGGCGGAGGAGTTGAAAAATCTTAAAGAGGTGCTGAAGGCGAAAACGGAAAAAGAAAACAAGATCATCGGAAAATCGCGTGCGGTTCGCGAGATCTACAAAACGATCGGAAAGGTCGCAGCGGCCGATGTGGCGATCCTGCTCATGGGGGAATCGGGAACCGGTAAAGAGTTGGTGGCCAAAGCGATCCATCAAAATAGCACGCGATGGGATGGGCCATTCGTTGCCGTCAATTGCGCTGCCATTCCACGTGATTTGTTAGAGAGTGAATTATTCGGATATAAAAAAGGGGCCTTTACCGGTGCGGAGGAGAATCGGATCGGTTTTTTTGAAAAAGCTGAAAAGGGGACTTTGTTTCTCGACGAGATCGGCGAATTGCCATTAAACCTGCAGGCCAAATTACTTCGTGTGTTACAAGAAAAAGAGATTCAACCACTCGGTTCCTCCGAGACGAAGTCGATCGACGTACGGATCCTCTCTGCCACTAATCGAAATTTAGAAAAGATGGTTCAGGAAAAAACTTTTCGAGAAGATCTATTTTTTCGTCTCAATATCATTCCGATTCGGCTCCCTCCTTTAAGCGAGCGAAAAGAAGACATCCCACTGCTCTGCGATTATTTTTTACAGCGGCTTGCGGAGGAGGCGAAAATTCCGGTCAAATCGGTTTCCGCTCCCGCCATGGAATTGTTGAGCGAATATGCTTGGCCAGGGAATATCCGTGAATTAGAAAATGTGCTCAAACGAGCGGCGATTCTCAGCGTCAACATGACGCTTCAGCTTTCCGATTTTTCCTTTTTTATTGGGAAAAAAGAAAAGAGTCTTGAACGACAGATGGAAGAAGTGGGATTAGAAGAATTGGTAGAACGACGGCTTCAGCCGTTTGTTGCTCAGCTCTCCGTGATCGGGGAAGATAATCTCTACGAAAAAATCCTACAGATGGCGGAACGTCCACTCATTCGACTATTATTAGAAAAGACGGGCTATAATCAGATTCAAACGGCAAAAATTTTGGGGATCAATCGCAATACGCTCAGAAGCAAGATGAAGCAGTTAAAAATACCTGGCAAAGGGAGCGCATGAATCCATTTTTTCAAAATCTGTTTGTTTACACCGGCATCATTGCCAGTGCGATATTGGTGGGGGGAATACTTCCCCTGCTAAAAAATTGGCATCAAGACCGGTTGCCGACCCTGCTTAGCCTGGCAGCTGGGATCATGCTCGGTTCTGCCTTTTTTCATCTCATCCCTGAAGCTTATGAAATTTTGCATAAAGGGGTGGGGGTTTATATTTTAGCAGGATTTCTCTTTCTCTATCTCATCGAAAAATTAATCACCGTCCACATCTGTGAGATCTTTGATTGTGAGGTCCATCACCTGGGGATCAGTGCGTTTATTGGGTTAGCGA
>JBGTGJ010000196.1:0-16934 GCA_041746775.1 bacterium | reverse complement strand
GAGAGCTTCACCTCTACAATCAACTAGATCAACCACAAGAACCGGCGCCACAGCTTTTGGCACCATCTTTCTTACTATCCATTTTCTTTCCATCTTCTGTCTTTTTATCTCCACCACATTTCCCCTCACCACATTTTTTATCAGGAGAACATTTCTTATCGGGAGAACATTTCTTATCAGCAGAGCATTTTTTGTCAGGGCTGCATTCTTTATCTTTCACATCCTTAGTGTCATGAGTAGCCTCTTTTGCAGCCTCTTTGCTTTCTGATTTTACTGTCTTAGCGCTTTCTTTCATTTCCTTCTTTAAATAAGGATCACCGGCCGTCGTCGGTTGGGCTTGGACTAATTTGTATCCAACCCCAAGATCAGCAGTTTGAAAAAATTTAGAGCCAGTGGGGGTTGCAGTAACTGATAGGCCAGTTCCAGAAAGAACCAAACCGGCTAATGCCGATCCCAAAATCAGTTTTTTGTTTGTAGAATGCTTAGACATACTTTTCCTCCAAAATATAGGTTATGAATTGTCGGGTTTAATCACCCCTTATACGAAAAATCCAAAGTATTGGATTCAAACAATGCAAATTAGGTGAGGTCAGGTAAAAAGTAAATCAGATTTTACTGTTAACTTCTAATCGAACCGATCTTCGAGATCTCAGGGTGATCGGTCACTGGAACAGGGAATCTGCCCGAAAAACAGGCATCGCAAAACCATTCATCATGCTTCTTCTCGAAATAAAACATGTTTTCTAAAGATAGGTAGGCCAAGGTATCACACGTAACAAATTTTCGAATTGCTTCTAAATCGTTGTTCGCCGCAATCAATTCGTTGCGATCAGGGGTATCGATTCCAAAAAAGCAGGGCCAACGAGTTGGTGGACAACTAATTCTAAAATGAATTTCTTTGGCCCCGGCATCTCTCAGCATCTTGACGATCTTACGAGACGTGGTACCGCGAACGATAGAATCATCAATCAAAACAATTCTTTTTCCATAAACGAGTTCTCGTACTGCATTAAGTTTTACTTTAACTCCAAAATGACGGATTTGATCGGTCGGTTCGATAAATGTTCTTCCAACATAATGATTTCGAATCAGCCCCATCTGAAATGGGATACCAGAGGCTTCGCTGTATCCCAAGGCGGCGGGAACACCAGAGTCAGGCACTGGGACTACCATATCGGCTTCCACCGGATGTTCTTTAGCTAATTGGCGGCCAAATCCCTTGCGAATATCATAAACATTTCGGCCAAAAACTTTACTATCGGGTCGCGCAAAATAAACATGCTCAAAAATACACAAAGCTTTCTTTTGAGGAACAGTAAATGGCTTAAGAGACGTCATCTGGTCTTTATCAAATATGAGAATCTCACCGGGCTCAATTTCACGAACATACTCTGCTTCGACGAGATCAAGGGCACAGGTTTCAGAAGCGACGATTGGACTACCATTGAGTTGACCCAGCACTAAAGGTCTCCAACCATAAGGGTCCCTCGCGGCGATCATCCGACTTTTGGAGAGAAATAGTAGTGAATAAGCCCCTTCTACCCTTTTAAGTGCACTGATAATCCTCTCAACCAATTCTTTCTCGCGGAAAGAAGCCAACAGATGAACAATAATTTCAGTATCCGTGGTCGATTGGAAGATAGAACCATGCGCCTCAAATTCTCCTTTTAGTTTTTGGGCATTTACTAAATTACCGTTGTGCGCAATGGCCAGTTCCCCTCGGGAATAGTCGAAAATAAGTGGTTGGGTATTTTTGAGTTGGGAAGCTCCAGCGGTGGAATAACGGACATGCCCAATCGCTGCATTTCCGGTTAAACCTTTTAACCTATCCTCGTTAAAAATATCTGCTACCAATCCCATTTGACGATAGGGATGTAGATGTTCTCCGTCAGCACTGACGATCCCAGCGGCCTCTTGCCCACGATGTTGAAGGGCGTACAAGCCGAGATACGTAATCTTGGCCGCTTCTGGATGATTATAAATTCCAAAAATTCCGCACATATTATTTTTCTACAATCTTTCTAAACCCATCTTTCCAGACATCCTTCATTTGAGCAATAGGCAAATCGATCCAAGAACCGAGGCGAAAGTGCTCGGGAATCACCATTCCAAGACGCTGAATCGAGATACCTGAGGCAGCGGCTAATTCGGAAATCACGGTGCTGTTTTTCGGAGAGACTGAAACTAATATTCGTGAAGCCCCTTCCCCAAAAAGAAGCTCGAGGAGTCTGATCCCTTCAACTTTTGTTGGAATTTGAACTTCGGCTCCTAAGGTTTTTTGGGGGTTGGAAAGAGATGACTCCGCAAGCGCAATCGCCAATCCACCATCCGAAACATCGTGCGCTGATTTAAGAACCCCCTCTTGCCACAAACGGAGAACAAATGATTGCAGTCTCTTTTCTTCCTTAAGATCTAGCACCGGAGGAGTTCCTGCTGTTAGTTGGTGCATGAAACTTAAGTATTCACTTCCCCCCAAGGTACCGGAAAGATTTCCCAGTAGGAATATAAGATCTCCTGATTCTTGAAACCATGAGGTGCCACGACGTTCGACCTCTTCCATCAATCCAACCATTCCAATCGTCGGTGTCGGAAATATCGCCACTCCGTTCGTCTCATTATATAGGCTGACATTTCCACTGACGATCGGAGTATCCAACGCTCGGCAGGCCTCCCCCATCCCGCGAACCGCTTCGACAAACTCCCACATGATCTCTGGTTTTTCGGGATTTCCAAAATTAAGACAATCGGTCACCGCCATCGGCTTGGCACCGCTGCAGGCCAAATTTCTTGCCGCTTCAGCGACCGCGTGCTGAGCTCCGAGATAAGGATCAAGATAACAATAGCGACTATTGCAATCGCTTGTCACTGCGATCCCTTTCTTGGATCCCTTGATTCTTAATACAGCAGCATCACTCCCCGGCAACACAACGGTATTAGTCATCACCATGTGATCATACTGCTGATAGACCCACTCTCGACTGCAAAGATTGGGGGAACCTAAAAGTTGAAGCAATGTCTGATTAAAATCGGACGGGATCGAAAGGGATTCTAACTTTAATTCTTTCCTCTTGGCCTGTTCTGGAGAAGGGGAAGCAGGACGATTGTAGAGCGGAGCTTGGTCGACCAATGGAGCGATCGGAAGTTCAGCAACCACTTGTCCATCTTTTCGAAGCCGCATCCACCCATCATCTGTTACTTTTCCGACGACCACCGCATCCAGATCCCATTTTTTAAAGATCTCTAATACCTTCTCTTCAAAACCACGCTTCGACACGAGTAACATTCGTTCCTGGGATTCACTCAGCATCATCTCATAAGGGGTCATCCCCTCTTCTCGCGTCGGGATCTGATCCAAATCCATCTCAATCCCACTCCCCGCTCGACTCGCCATTTCAAAAGAAGAGCTCGTCAGCCCGGCAGCCCCCATATCTTGGATTCCAACCAAGTAATCTTGCTGCATCACCTCAAGACATGCCTCGAGCAAAAGTTTTTCGGTGAAAGGATCTCCCACCTGAACCGTCGGACGTTTCTCCTCGCTCTTATCATCAAACTCACCGGAGGCCATCGTCGCGCCGTGAATTCCATCTCTGCCGGTCTTGCTACCAACATAGATCACCGGATTCCCAACCCCTTCCGCTAATCCTTTAAAAATTCTATCATGGCGAACTAGACCGACCGTCATCGCATTGACCAAAATATTTTTATCAAAGGAGGAATCAAAAAAGACCTCCCCTCCGACGGTGGGAACTCCCATACAATTTCCATATCCACCAATTCCAGAAACCACTCCGCTGACCAGAAAAGGAGTTTTAGCATGGTTCGCACTCCCAAACCGTAAACTATTGAGATTAGCAATCGGTCGCGCCCCCATCGTGAAGACGTCGCGGAGGATTCCACCGACCCCTGTTGCAGCCCCTTGATAAGGTTCGATAAACGAAGGGTGATTGTGGGATTCCATCTTGAAAGCAACCCCCCACCCTTCTCCAATATCGATGATTCCGGCATTCTCCCCCGGCCCCTGAATGACATGAGGTCCAGTCGTAGGAAGTTTCTTTAAATGGACTCGCGAACTCTTGTAACTGCAGTGCTCCGACCACATGACAGAGAAGATCCCAAGCTCAACTTCATTTGGCTCACGGCCAAGAATTTGGATTATCCGTTGATACTCCTCTTCGGAGAGACCGTGCTCGAGAGCTTGTTTTAATAGATGGGAGTTCATCCTAATAAACTTTCAAAAATAATTTTTCCTTCAACCGTTCCTAATAAACCTTCACTGGTTCGCTCGGGATGCGGCATGAGGCCAACGACATTTTTTGCGGCATTACAAATCCCAGCAATATTTTTCACAGAGCCATTGGGATTTGCAGCCTCGCTTGGCTTTCCTGAAGAATCGACATATCTAAAAACAACCTGACCTTCCCCTTCCAATCGTTTTAAACCTTCTTCTTCGATAAAATAATTTCCATCTCCGTGAGCCACTGGCATCGAGAGAATGTGTGAGGGGGAAATCTTTTTTGTAAACGGGGTTTGGTTGGACTCAACGCGAATCGAAGTATTCTTGCAGACAAACTGGAGAGAATTATTTCGGAGCAACACTCCTGGAAGAAGATGAGATTCAGTTAAGATTTGGAATCCGTTACATATCCCCAAAACTGGTCCACCTTTTTTGGCGAACTGTTCCACTTCTTTCATGATCGGAGAAAATCGAGCAATCGCCCCACATCGCAAATAGTCACCGTAAGAAAAACCGCCGGGAAGAAAAACCGCATCACACCCTTGAAGATCATGCTCTTTGTGCCAGAGAAAAATCGTGTCGAGATGGAGCCCTTCCTTCAGCACATGATAAAGATCATGATCACAATTACTACCGGGAAATACGACGACTCCAACTTTCATATTATTTAAGGATCTCCACTTCAAAATTTTCCATCACGGTATTGGCCAACAGCTTATCAGCCAAATCTTTGAGTTTCTTTTGTGCCGATTCAGCATCTTGTCCGGTCAATTGGATTTCAAAGACTTTTCCCACTCGCACATCTTCTACTTCTAAAATTCCGAGTGAATGAGCGGCGTGGCAGACCGCTTTACCTTGAGGGTCGAGGACGGCAGATTTTAACTTCACGGTCACTTTGGCTTTCACAAAACCTCCATTAGGATTTCCCAAAAACTCTCTTAAAAATGGTCCCGACATGTTTAGTATGATTTTTTAGATCAAAAATTTTATCGAGTGCCTGACTGCTCAAATATTTTTTAATTTTCGGATCTTTTTTCAGAAGATCTTTAAAATTCTCTCGTGTCTTCCACACCTGCATCGCATAGGTCTGAACGATGTGATACGCCTCTTCACGTCGAAATCCTGTTTCAACTAAAGCAAGCAAGACCTGTTGGCTATGAACCAGCCCTCGTAACAGATTCACATTCTCCAACATTTTCTCTGGATAAACGATGAGCTTCTCCATCACTTCGGTCAAACGGACCAACATAAAATCAAGCGTCACAGTGGCATCCGGCCCAATCACTCGTTCAACGCTCGAATGACTGATATCCCGCTCATGCCACAGCGTTTGGTTTTCAAATGCTGCCACGGCGTAAGAACGCACTACTCTCGCGAGTCCGGAAAGATTTTCAGATAACACTGGATTTCGTTTATGCGGCATCGCCGACGAACCTTTTTGGCCAGGAGAAAAATACTCCTCCGCTTCGAGAACCTCGGTTCGTTGTAGATGACGGATCTCCGTCGCGATCTTATCCACCGTTCCGGCAATGACGGCTAATGTAGAGAAATAAAAAGCGTGGCGATCTCGCTGAATGATCTGAGTGGAAACAGGAGCGGGCCGAAGTCCTAATTTTTTCATTACATAGGTTTCAACATGAGGTGGGCTGTGCGCAAAAGTTCCCACGGCACCGGAACATTTTCCGTATGAAATATCTTTAATCGCTGCTTGCAGACGAAGCAGGTTTCGCTCCATCTCAGCATACCAAAGCGCAAGCTTGAGACCGAAGGTGATCGGTTCGGCATGAATTCCATGCGAACGACCGATTTGAATCGTGTCGCGATATTGAAACGCCTTTTTTTTGAGAACTTTGAGCAACCCCTGAATATCTTGTTCCAACAACCTTCCAGCATCCCGAAGTTGCATCGCTAAACAGGTATCGAGCACATCGGAACTAGTCAGCCCCATATGAATAAATCGCCCGGACGGACCCACCTTTTCAGCGACGCAAGTGACAAAGGCGATCACGTCGTGTTTTACCTTCGCTTCAATTTTATTAATGCGAGCAATATTGAAACTAGATTTTTTCTGGATCGCTTGAAGATCTTTTTTAGGAATTTTTCCTAACTTTGACCAAGCCTCACAGGCGGCCACTTCGATTTCTAGCCATCGTTGAAATTTTGCCTCCGGCTCCCAGATCTTCACCATCTGGGGGCGGCTGTATCTTTCGAGCAAGGGATTCTCCTAATTGTGATGAAATGGGGAGGAATTATAACCGAGAAAAGGGCTATTATAGGTAAGACCGACTCGCAAGGGCAAAGTGCAGAAAAAGGTCATGAAACTTGAATTTTTAGCATCCTCTCCACTCTCTTTTTATCCATCTTCCCCTGAACTAAAATCCCCTTCCCCTCATCCAACACTTCGAAAAAGGGATCTTGAACCACTTTCCCGTTGATTTGAATCCCTCCCCCTTTGATCTTCGCCTTCGCTTCATTTCCAGTCTTGGCAAATCCCGCCTCTTTAACCGCGTGGTAAGCGGCCAGTTTATTTTGGGGCTGAGAGAGAACGACGTCGTCTAACCGTTCGACCCCTTTTTCGACAAACGCCTTTTGAAAATTCTGCTCTGCTTGAGACGCTGCTTCAGAAGTATGCAGCGCCGAAATAATCTCTTTCGCGAGATTGATTTTTATTTCTTTCGGATGAATTTTTCCAGCTGCTACCTCTTTCTCTGTTTTGACGATCCAATCGAAAGGATGATCGGTTAACAATTCATAATATCGCCACATCAAAGCATCCGAAATCGACATCAGTTTACCGAACATCAAATCAGCGCTCTCGGTGATCCCGACATAATTCCCCTTCGACTTACTCATCTTCTCGGAGCCATCCAACCCTTCCAGCAACGGCAAGGTTAATACAACCTGCTCTTCTTGCCCCTCGTCACGCTGCAAATGCCTTCCCATCAGTAAGTTGAATTTTTGATCCGTTCCACCGATCTCGACATCCGCTTTCATCGCCACAGAATCCCATCCTTGTAATAGCGGATAGAGAAATTCATGAATTCCGAGCGGTTGATTGGAACGAAACCGACTTTCAAAATCATTTCTCTCCAGCATTCGAGCCACGGTGTAACGGCTCGACAGGCGAATCATCTCACGACCCGAAAATTGATCAAGCCAGAAGGAGTTGAATAATATTTCAGTTTTTTTGGGATCTAGAACTTTAAAGACCTGATCTTTATAAGTTTCAACATTTTTAAGAATCTCTTCTCTGCTTAACGTTGGACGCATTTCATTGCGTCCACTCGGATCACCAATCGCCGCCGTGTAATCTCCAATCAAAAAGCAGATCTGGTGGCCAAGATCTTGGAACGCTTTTAATTTTTTCAGCAGAACATAATGACCGAGGTGAAGATCGGGGGCTGTTGGATCAAATCCAGCCTTGATGCGAAGTGGAGTTTTCTTTTTGAGTTTTTTCTGAAGCTCCTCCTCAGAAATAATTTCTACCACCCCATTTTTTAAGATTTGCAATGATTCCATTAGGCTACCTTGATTTGAATTCTTTCGATTTTTCTCGCTAACCCTGTCGACTCTTCAATTTCAACCAAAACTGCACAAAATCGGATATCTTGGGTGGCAGGTTCAAACCTCGATTTGATCCCAGTGACAAACTTTCTCAAAGCAGGCTCAATTTGCATCCCAATAATGGAGCGATACGGCCCCGTCATCCCAGCGTCAGAAATAAATGCGGTCCCTTTTGGCAAAATCTCTTCATCGGCCGTTTGAACATGGGTGTGAGATCCCAACACTGCAGCCACTCTTCCATCGAGGTACCACCCCATCGCCCGGGATTCACTGGTTGCCTCGGCATGCATATCAACAAAAAAAATATCAGCTTTGGAGTTTAAGACTGCCTGATCTGCTGCCAAGAATGGATTATCGGCAGGCTCCATATGAATCCTTCCGGCTAGATTGAGCACCCCCAGCGTGACCCCCCCATAGACTTCATACTGAACATAACCTTTCCCAGGGCTTTTGGCAGAATAGTTGGCGGGTCGAAGCAAACGAGGTTGTCGAGCAAAATAGGAATGGATCTCTTCTTGATCAAAGGCATGATTTCCGCTGGTGATAACGTCGACACCATTGGAAAAAAGAAACTCTGCCGTCTTAGTGGTAATCCCTTTTCCATGGGCTATATTTTCGGCATTAGCGATGACGGAATCAATTTTCCGATCAGCACGAAGTGAAGGGAGCACCTTTTCCACTGCGGTCCTTCCCGCCTCTCCGAAGATATCTCCAATAAAAAGTAGGTTCATTTCGCGTAGTCCACTGCTCGTGATTCACGAATGACCGTCACACGAATCTGTCCGGGATAGGTCAATTCCTCTTCGATCTTTCGGGCAATATTTCGAGAAAGTAACGCCGCTTGATTATCATCGAGTTTTTCTTGTTCCACCATCACCCGAATCTCACGCCCCGCTTGAATGGCAAAAACTTTCTCAACCCCCTCAAATGATTTTCCGATTCGTTCTAAATCTTCGACCCGTTTGACGTATGATTCAAGCACCTCACTGCGTGCCCCAGGACGGGCTCCGCTCAAGGCGTCACTGGCATCAACCAAGTGGGCTAATGCAGTCATTTGGGGAACATCCTCGTGGTGAGCGGCAATGGCGTGGACGACGCGAGAATCTTCACCATATTTTTTCGCAAAATCTGCCCCGATAATGGCGTGGGAACCTTCGATTTCGTGACTGACCGCTTTGCCGATATCGTGGAGTAGACCCGCCCGTTTGGCCATTGGAACATTTAAGCCTAGTTCCGCCGCCATCATTCCGGAAAGAAAACCCACTTCGATGGAATGGACTAAGACATTTTGGGCATAGCTAGTACGGAATTTGAGAGTTCCAAGGAGTCGAACCAGTTCCGGATGCAATCCGTGGATACCACATTCAAAGAGAGCAGCCTCTCCGGCCTCTTTGATTTGAACATCGAGTTCCTTGGTAACCTTTTCCGTCATCTCTTCGATTCTAGCAGGATGAATTCTACCGTCTTGGAGAAGTCTTTCTAAAACAATCTTAGCGACCTCTCTTCGGACTGGATTGTAGCCGGAAAGGATTACCGCGCCAGGAGTGTCGTCGATAATCAGATCAACCCCCGTCAGCTGCTCAATGGCACGGATATTTCGCCCCTCTTTTCCAATGATTCTCCCTTTCATCTCATCATTGGGAAGGTGAACCACCGTGACGGTCTTTTCCGCCACCCACTCTCCCGCCAATCTCTCAATCGCCTGGCTCATGATAGATCGTGCCTTGCGGTTGGCGTTGGTTTTCGCCTCCTCTTCGATCTGCCGAACAAGTTGTCCCGCTTCTCGATGCGCTTCTAATTCAACCAGTTTCACCAATTGAGATTTGGCCTCTTCGGAAGAAAGCCCGGCCACTTTTTCAAGGGCGCGCTGAGAGTCTTCTAAAATCTTGTGATGTTTATCTAAAAGCCCTTCGGCATCTTTTTCTTTGACGAAAACCCTTTGTTCCTTTTCCGATAAATCTTTTTCCCGCCGATCAAGGCTATCGTATTTTTTGTCTAAACTTTCCTCTTTGGAAAACAGCCGTCGTTCGATCTTCTCTAACTCGATCTTTCGATTCTTAGCATCTTCCTCGATTTCTTTTTGCGCCTTTAGTTTAACAGCCTGCGCCTCTAGGTCGGTCTCTCTCCTTTTTTGTTGAACCTTCGCCTCAGCCTCTTCGACCAATCTTTTCGATTCGGTTTCGGCGGAACTTATTTTAGCTTCAGCAAGTTTTTTACGGATTAAAAAACCGATACCGCTTCCCACCAGTAAACCAGCAATGATGAATAAAATATTAAAGATCACGTCAGCCTCCAAAATAGTTTCATTAATCTTCGATGAGTAGATTCGACGGAAAATGATTTCTGTCTCAATTTTTAGGGCAGCGGATGACTTTATTTTCAGTCACGATGATGTCAACTCGTTGGTCATATTTCGCTGCCGGAATCGATTCTACCACCTGAAAATCGTAGGCCAGGCCAATCTTTGTTTTAGAAAAGCCAGCCAAAGTTTTGTCATAATACCCTTTTCCCCAACCAATTCTTCCCCCTGTTTCATCAAAGGCGACCCCGGGAACCATCACCGCGTCTAACTCGTTGACTTTGACAGCCAAGAGTCCTGGTTCTGGTTCCAAAATTCCTAAATATCCTCGAACCAATTGTTGTTCGGACTCAATAGGAACAAATTCTAATTTCCCCTCAGCAACTATCACCCTAGGAAAAAAAATCTCTCGGCTCCCCAACCGGAGTTTTTTAAAAACTTCTTGGGTTGAAACCTCCTTTTGGTATCCCGCATAAATTCCGATTCTTGAAGCATGAGAAACTTCGGCCAAAGCACAAACCTGATCGACAATCCCTAGAGCTACAGATTTAACCACGACATCCGATAGCAGGGATCGTCTTTCGATCATCGCCAAGCGAATCGAGTTTTTTTGGGCAAATAAATCCACCCATGGCACCTTCAATAAATTTGAGTATGAAATAAGAGATGAGAAAGGATCGATGACAAACAGAAAACAGAAGAAATCTACAGGAATATTAGTAAAACTAAGAATACCCTCTCATGGTGACGAAAACCAAAACAGATTTAACAAGCGATACGAGAAGCCACCATTTATTTTAAATAATTTAATATTCATTAGGACCAGATTGTCATTTCAACCATTTTCAGAAAAGGAATCCAATGACCTCATATAAAGAAAGCTAGATTTTGGATACCGATTCAGTTTTCAACTCTCATTTCAAGTCCTCTCCCCTGGATTACCATTCAAAGGAAAGGACCTGAAACTTTTTCCCCACCCTCTGTCGTGAGGGCTTAAAAGATTTGAACCCTAAAAAATAGGTGGGCGCCTCAATAACAGCTTTAGGCTTCCTATCTTTCAATAGGCCTGCACACCACTATCAGCGGAAGCTCCCTTTCTCGTCAATAGGTTCAAAATCATGACGAGCACCGAAACACGAACAAGGCAGGGAAAAAAACTGACACAATTTTTCAAAAAACTGACTAAACTTCGGAACAGCGTTCAATTAAACCGAGGATCTCTTTCATTTTCCCTTTAGCTTCCTGAACTTTCTCTTTTCCTTCATGCTTAATTTTAAAGAAATCATCTGCAATATTCAAGGCGGCTAATAGAGCAATATTTAAAGAGGAAACGCTTTTAGTTTTATCCTGAATATCAAAAAGTTTTTTGTTCACATAATCGGCGACGCGCTGCACATACTTTTCATCAGTTTCAGATTTCAGGCTAAATTTTTGGTTGAGTAATGTGACTTCAAAAGATTTTTTCACAAATAAACTCCCTTTCAATTACTTCTAACACTACTTTAACTATCATGACTTTCTATGGGACCGGTGTCAAGAATTTTGGTCTAAAAAAGCAAGTTTTATCATTACTCAAGAACTGCAGGAGAGGGGTCGATTGCAGGAGATAAACTGAGGAGAGGATTTCTTTGAAAAAACGAGAGAAAACCGACGTACAAAAATCCAACCTGAAAGAATAATAAGCAGTAAACAGACATCCAAATTCCTTGGATAAGGGCGTAAACCAATGCCGCCGTAAAGTATAGCCCCAGCAATACTTCAATGTAGGCAATGACCCCAATTTGACTTTTATATTTTTTATTGAGCCAAGGATCTGATTTTTTAGCGATAGCGTACTTGGCGGTTCTTTTAAATTCGCTTTCACGATTAAACAGAGCCTCGAGCACTGCTTTGGAATTGCTGATACTAAGCCCTATCCCCAAAGCAAGATTAAGAGGCAAAAAAACAATTCTGGATTTCCAGTCAGCGTAAATTTCTTTTTGTGAACAAAGATAAAAAGTCCCAACCGAAATAGTCGCCAAAACAAAAATACTTAGATCGAGGATGAACATCGATTCTAAATAGAGTTGATTTCTAAGATATAATGCAAAGGGCATCAATAGTGATAATAACACCATCAAAAGATAGGCCATATTATTTAACAAATGGAAACAAGACTCAAATTTGACCTTGAAGGGGAGAGAACTTTTTAAAATTCTGGGGATCAATTTCTTCGCAGTTTGAACCGATCCTTTCGCCCAACGTTGTTGTTGAGCCTTAAAACCATTGATATCGACCGGCAATTCTGCTGGAACAACGATTTCGGGCACATATAGAAACTTCCACCCTTTCAACTGTGCACGGTAAGAAAGATCGAGATCTTCCGTCAGTGTATCAAACTCCCAACCTCCCGCATCTTCGATGCATTTTTTATTCCAAACCCCTGCAGTGCCGTTAAAATTAAAGAATCTTCCAGATCGATTTCGGGCCGTATGTTCTATCACAAAATGTCCGTCTAGAAGGATACTTTGAGCTTGAGTCATCTTGGAATAATCTTGGTTAAGATGCCCCCAGCGAGCTTGAACCATCCCGAATTTTTCTTGAGTATAGAAATATGGAATTACTTTTTTAAGAAAATCAGGATTAGGCATGAAATCGGCATCAAAAACCGCGATGTAATCCCCTCGAGCCACTTTTAAACCTTCTTGAAGCGCCCCCGCCTTGAAACCTTTTCTGGAAACACGATGATGATAGGAAATCGGAACCCCTTGCGATTGAAAACGCCGCACGATCGCTTGAGTGATCTCTTGTGTTTCATCCGTCGAGTCATCCAACACCTGAATCTCGAGTCTGTCTAAAGGATAATCGATTCGACAAACTTGCTGGACCAATCTCTCGATGACATACTTTTCATTAAAAATAGGAAGTTGGATGGTAACTCGTGGAATACAAGGAAGTGATTCAAATGAGAGGACATTTTTTGGAATGTTTTTTTTATTTTTGTAAAAAAGAAACGTCAAAAAATAACGATGCGCCCCAAAGATCGCAAGGAAGCCCAAAATGACAAAATAAACCACTAAAATGAAATGAGAAAGGCTCTCCATAGAAAGGTCACCGTTTAAAGTCGGAAAGCCAAAAAAGTCAAGGAGTTACTCGGAAGTCACTCAGGAGCAAAATAAACCTTTCTCTCTTCGATATCTACTTTCGCCACGGTCACCCTTAACTCTGTCCCAATTTTAAACACTTTTCCGGTACGTCTTCCACGCAGACGAAGATGCTTTTCATCAAAGATATAATAATCATCCTTTGCATCCTCAAGCAGAACTAATCCTTCGACAAAAAAATCTAAAAGCCTTACAAAAAAACCAAATTTGGTAATGCGAGAAACAACCCCCATAAAACTTTCTCCCAGATACCGCTTCATGAACAACGAGACCATCAGATCAATCGCCTCCCACTCCGCTTCCATCGCCACCCGCTCCCGATGACTGGTATGGGCGCCGATTCTAGCCATATCCTGCAATACCACGTCTCGACTTTTCCCCTTGGGAATTTGATTTTTTAATATCTGAGATAACACTCGATGCACGATCAGATCGGGATAACGACGGATTGGACTAGTGAAGTGGGTATAACAAGTGGAGGCCAATCCAAAATGACCAAGATTTTTTTCAGAATAGACCGCCTGTTTCATCGAACGAAGCAATGTGTGGGTAATTAATCGTTCTTCGGGATGTCCTTTGACCTGCTGGACGACATCGGCGAGAAATTTCGGGGTAATTTTCTTAGGCATAGAGACCGAATAACCGAGATTATTTAGTAAGATAAAAAACTTTTCTACTTTGATGGGATCAGGATCAAGATGAACTCGATATAGACCAGGCACTTTTTTCTCGGTGATGAATCTCGCGACGGCCTCATTGGCGGAAATCATGAACTCTTCGATTAAAAAATGAATCTCATTCCGCTCCGCTTTAATGATATTTTCTACTCCCCCCTCTTCCAAATTCAAGATCATCTCCGCTTCGGGTAAGTCAAAATCAATACTCCCTCGGGCAAATCGCTGTTGGCGGATTTTTCGAGATAATTGGAGGGCGACCGTTAACATCGGTACCACGTTATGTATTTGACTTCGAACTTCTTGATTTCCATCAATTAACGCTCGCGCTACTTGTTTATAAGTTAAGCGGGCATGGGAATGAATCACACTTTTATAGATATCAACTTTGACGGGGTGCAATTGACTGTCGAATAAAATTTCACAAGTGAACGTCAGCCGATCGACATGGGGACGAAGACTACAAAGATCGTTGCTTAATTCTTCGGGGAGCATCGGGATACACTGATCAGGAAAATAAACAGAAGTTCCACGCTGATAGGCCTCCCGATCGAGCATGGTAGAAGGACGGACATAATGGCTCACATCGGCAATCGAGACATAGAGCCGATAACTATCCCCCTCGCTCACAACATAAATGGCATCGTCAAAATCCCGAGCATTTTCTCCATCAATGGTCACAAATGGGAGATGGCGTAAATCTCGACGCCATTTTTCAATCACCATATTCTCTTCGGATTGGATTTTTTTTGCCTCGGTTTGAACTTCGTGAGGAAATGTCGTTCTTAGTTGATGTTCGAGAATGATAATATCGGTTTCAGTTTTTTGTTTTCCTCTCCCTTCGAATATCTTGATGATCTCAGCAACCCCTGCTTTTTGTTCTTCAGGGTAATGAAGAACCTTGATCCCCACACTTTGTTGTTCTTTCGCCTCGTGGAGTTTTTTAGGAGGGATAAGAAACCGAAGCTTTTTTTCTTCTTCCCCGACTTCGACAAAAAACTGTTTCCCCACTCTTATCAGGGTCCCCATTAAATTCTCTTTTCCACGCTTCACTATCTCAACAATGCGCCCTTCTTTTCTTCCATCACTCGGGTTGGTTTGCGTCGTTGCCAAAACTCGATCCCCATCCAAGGCTGTTCCGACACAACGTCGCGGAATAAAGACATCGATCGCACCGATTTCTTCAGCCAACACAAAGCCGTACCCTTCCCGGTGCAGGGTTAAGAAACCTTCCTGATATTGAGGAGGAGATTCCGCGGAGGATTTTTTGGGTTTTCGTTGAGGAGGTTTTTTCTTCTTCACTTTCGCCTAGGGTAAACAGTTATTTCTTATGGGGCAAGTGTTAAGATGACATTGACGAAATCAATTCAAATCAATTAAGAAAGCCTAACTTCAAAAAAACCTCGCGAGAGTGGCGGAATTGGCAGACGCGCTGGATTCAGGTTCCAGTGACCGAAAGGTCTTAGGGGTTCGACCCCCCTCTCTCGCACATGAAAACGATTTTGGTGACGGGATGTGCGGGATTTATTGGATCTCATACTGCCGAACTATTTCTAAAATTAGGAAATCGAGTCATCGGCTTAGATAACCTCGCCCCTACTTATTCTATCGAAATTAAACGTCGTAACCTTGAGCAAGTGCGAGCTCACGCTTCGAATCCAGAAAATTTTATTTTTATTGAAGGGAATATACGAAATTCCAATATCGTAGAAAATGCACTTAAAGCGCACCATCCTGATCTCATCGTTCATTTAGCTGCCTTGGCTGGAGTTCAACCCTCGATTAAAAACCCTTCCGAATACATGGAGGTCAACGTTACCGGCACCGTGAATCTTTTAGAATCAGCCCACAAATTGGGGATTAAAAACTTTATCCTTGCCTCTTCCAGCAGCGTCTACGGCACCAACTCAAAAGTTCCATTCAGCGAGGCAGACCGGGTCAACCACCCGATCTCTCCTTATGCCGCAAGCAAAAGAAGTTGCGAACTTTTGGCTTATACTTATAGTCACCTCTATCAAATGAAAATTGCCTGTCTCAGATTTTTTACCGTCTATGGTCCCCGCCAGCGGCCTGACCTCGCCATCTATAAATTCACCCAAGCGATTCTTAACGACCAACTGATCCAAATTTATGGAGATGGTACTAGCCAGAGAGATTATACGTATATTTCAGATATCGTCGAGGGGATTGGATTAACTTCAGAGTGGATTCAAAGTGAAAAAGCTGAAAGAAATAGATTTGAAATTTTTAATTTAGGAGAATCTCAGACCGTCCCATTAAATCAATTAGTTTCACTTTTAGAAAAAACCTTAAATAAAAAAGCCAAAGTCGAACATGCCCCGTATCTTCCAGGGGATGTTCCTATCACTTATGCCGATCTCGCCCACTCCAAAGAAATTTTAGGTTATCAACCAAAGGTCAAAATTGAAGAAGGAATTAATAAATTTTGTGATTGGTATTTAAATCAAAAATAAATCTAAAGGAATAAATATGAAACTCTTCAAACTTTCTATTCTTGCTGTGGTATTTTTAACATTGACTCCCGTGGCACACTCCGAACCGGTCAAATTCCTCTTCTTTTATCCAGGAGGAGAAGGGACTCAAGAACAAGCTCAACCGATTCTCAATATTTTTGGTGAAGAGTTAAAAAAAGCGAGTGGTGGTAAGATCGATTTTCAAATGACTTATCTCTCGGACCTCAAGGCAGGACTCGACTTTATCCAAAACCAAAAACCGTCCGCTGTTCTTTTGACCTACGACCTTTTTGATCAATATAACTCGCAATGGAAAGCCAACGCGATTGCCAAAACCCTTCAACTCCCCTCCGGAGATGGATATGAACAATATTTTATCTTAGGGCAGAAAGGAAAAACGCTTCCTGCTACAGCTTCCTGGACCTTGCTCTCTTCCTCTTTGATTTCCACTTCGTTCTTTCAACAAAAATTATTTCCCACACTTAAACCTTCCCCTTCTGAATTAAAGCTCACTAAAAATGTGATTGGAGAATTAAGAGGAATTGG
>JBGTGJ010000195.1:0-15090 GCA_041746775.1 bacterium | reverse complement strand
AATTTTTTTATTAGGGAAAACATGGGCCACCGCTTATAATCGCTGGGCTTGCGGCTCGCAAGTGTTATCCACTCTAGACCAATAAAATAGATATCTGATAGGATGCACCAATGGCTCTTTCCAATACTCCGATCTTTGCTCCTACAAAAAAACCCAAGATCCTGATTGTTGATGATAATCCCACCAATGTGGAATTATTGCAGGCCCAATTGAAGTCGTATCCTTACGAATTGATGACCGCTTTCGATGGAGACTCCGCCTTAAAAAAAATTGAAGAAAATCCCCCCGACCTGGTCCTTCTCGATCTCATGATGCCAAGAATTTCCGGCTATGAAGTTTGCCAACAGATCAAGACCAATAAAAAAACTCAGCTCATCCCAGTCATCGTCATCACCGCGCTGAAAGAATTAGAAGATAAACTTAAAGCGATCGAAATGGGGGCCGATGATTTTTTGATGAAACCGTTTAACAAGGTGGAATTGGTCACCCGGGTTAAATCACTTTTGAAATTAAAAGAGCTTTATGACGACGTCGATAGTAGTGAATCGATCATTTTTACTTTGGCTGAAATGTTAGAGGCGAAAGATGTCTACACTCGAGGACATTCCGAACGGGTGGCCAAATACTCGGTGATGTTAGCCAATCATATTGGGTTGAATGAAAGCGATCAAGAATTGATCCGCCGTGGGGCGCTGCTTCATGACGTGGGGAAAATTGGGATTAGGGAAATGGTGTTGAACAAACCTGAAAAACTCTCTCAAGAAGAATTAGCCCACATTCGCTCTCATCCGGCTCGAGGTTGCGAAATCTGCAAAGGGCTTAAATCTCTTTCGACCGTTTTACCGATCATTCGACATCATCATGAACGCTTTGATGGTTTGGGATATCCGGACGGAATCAGCGGAAGTGACCTCACCCTCGGACCTCGCATCGTCTCGATTGCAGATACTTATGATGCGATGACGAGTAATCGCCCCTACCGAAAAGGGATACCGCCAGCGAATGCAATTCAATTGATTGAAAAGGAAAAGTTGAGCGGGCAATGGGATCCTGAATTGGTCGATCATTTCGTCAAAATGATTCAAATACAAATCGAAGCATGAAAATTCTCGTCACCGGCTCTACCCAATTTATCGGCTCTCATGTCGTTGAGGAACTCGCCAAGCAAGGGTTGTCAGTCATTGCAGCTTATCCCCCTCGTGATAAATTTGAAAATATCGACAGTGATTTTTTGATCGAAGGGCTCGATCTCGAAAGTTTCCCTCTTGATATCACCGACCGGCAAGCGGTGTTTCGAGCCTTGGCAGGGGTTCAGATTCTTTTTCATACAGAATGTTACCTCTCCTTCCAAAAAAAAGACCGAGAAACTCTTTACGCCATTCACCAAACTGGAACTCGAAATCTTTTAGAAGCGGCACTTGCTCAAGGTGTAGAAAAAGTCGTCTACACCTCAGGCCCTGAAACTTTGATGCCCCCTCCAGGGGAAGAGATGATTCGCGAACAGGATGGAGTTTCACTCGAAGATCTATCCACCGATTTTGAAAAAAGCCGTTATCTTGCAGAGAGAGAAGTTCAAGTTTTCAAACAAAAGGGGTTACCGGTCGTGATTGTTCATCCGACTTTTTGTTTGGGGACACGAGATCGTAGCCCCTCTCCACTCGGCGCCTATCTGTTGAGATACCTGCGAGGGAAATCTCGTTTTTATCTCGATACCGGAATTAATCTCGTCGATGTCGTGGATGTGGCAAAAGGACACCTACTTGCTGCCAAGCGAGGCAAGTTAGGCGGAAGATACATCTTGGGAAATCATAATGCTTACATGCTAGAAATACTTCAGCACTTAGAACAGCTCACCGGAATCCCCGCCCCTAAAACAGCACTCCCCTTCTCCTTTGCAAAATTAGGAAATAGCCTCATTGGAAAAAATCGTATCCCCAATTCGGTCCTGCAAAGACTACAGACCCCCTACTTTTTTGACTCAACTCTCGCAAAACAAGAGTTAGGCTTACCACAAAGTAATGTCTGGGAGGCCATGGGGGAGCATCTTATCGATCTAAAAAGGTGGTTTCGGTAATCCTAAAATTGAGATAAAATTATAGAAAAGCGTATTTTCAAAGGAGCTTTTATGAAAAAAGTAAATTTATTTAGAATAGTTTTTAGTTTGTTCTTCGCAATTAGCCTCAACGGAGCTGCATTTGCGCAAACTACTTTTACGTTCAGCCGAACGGATTTAATCCAGCTTCAATCTCGTTATAGGATTCTGATTCAATCTCTTATTATTATTCCCGGCTTTTGGACTGTGGGAGATTGGGATAATCGTCATGTGGTGGATAATTTTGTCGAAGATTTAGGGGACTTGAGTGACCAATTGGAAGATGGTCAAGAATTAATTGAGCAAACCCTAGAAAATCCTAAACCCTCAGCCAAAGGAAAAATTTTGTCCCAACTCAAATCAGCAGCCGGACATCTCAAAGGGATGAAGAGTGTCGTTCAGCAACATTTAGATAACCCAACGGCCAAAGCAGATGTACTTTCTCGTTTGGAATCGATTGAAAACACATTGAACGAGTCGATTGAACTAGTCACTTCGGAGCAATAAGAAAATCGGGGAAACATCTGCTACGGAACCTTTTCAACTTTTTCTGCTACCGATGGGGTTGGATTGGGATTAATCTGCGTCGGGTTTTCTAAAAGTGGCTTGGTAGAACCAGGATTAAAATATAATTTTAGCGTCTTGGGAGTCCATTCAATCTCGATGTGATCTTCTTTCATCTGCCACTTTCCAAACTCTCCACCATCAAAGGTGCTAGAACTGCTCCCATCTTCACGGAGGCTCATAAAGTAAGTTTCCCCAGTAGGTTCGGTCACCTTCCAATTTCCTATATATGCCTCTTGGGAATTTTTATGACGGGAACATCCGATAGAAAATAATAAAACGATGGAGATACTCAAAATAAACGGAAATGTTTTTTTCATAATGCCCTCTTAAGGATAATAAAATTTTAGGTTGTGCCTATTTACCGAAAGATTTAAAAAGTCCCAATGCTTTTCTCGATCTTCCATACCATAGTTCACCGCTGGTATGTATTCCTCTTTTTGCTCGGGTATCTATTGGTCTCTTCCTATCATTGGGGTTGGAAGCGTTCGATCAAATTATTAGTGATCGGTTATTTGGTCGCCTGGGCCTCCGAAGCATCATCGATTCGAAACGGTTTCCCTTACGGATTTTATCAATATCACTACGATCAAATGCCCAATGAGATTTTTGTCTGGGGGGTTCCGTTTTGGGATTCTCTCTCTTACCCATTCCTCGCCTTCGCAGGATGGATGATGGCGCTTTATCTACACAGTCGTTGGAAACGATTTACCCCACTCAATGAATTACACCGATCATGGATCACGGTTTTATTAGGAGCAGTTCTGACGATGATTTTAGATATCGTCATCGATCCGGTTAGCAAGCGTGGCAGCCAATGGTTTTTGGGGGATATCTATTCTTATCCTGGTGGGGGTTGGTATTTTGGAGTGCCACTGAGCAATTTTGCCGGCTGGTTTTTGGTTGCCTTAGCGATATTGGGAATCTTTCGCCTTACCGATAAATTGGAAGGGATTCCAAAATCGATCGATTCGGTAAAACTGGGTGTGATGCTGTTTTGGGGGGTATATTTATTTAATCTAGGAATAAGCCTTTATATCAAAGCCTATCCTCTTGCTGTTGTCTCTTCACTTTGGGGAATTGCACTTTGGATTGCTTCAAAATTTGGGAGAAGAAGCAATCTGCAGGAACTCATTTAATTGCGAATTGATTTTTTAATCCGCAATCCTTCAAAGATATTCTTTTATCAAAATCTCCGCAATCTGCACCGCATTGGTCGCCGCCCCTTTGCGGATGTTGTCGGCAACAATCCACATATTAAGACCATGAGGAACCGTTTCATCTTCGCGGATTCTTCCAACCAAGACTTCGTCCTTTCCTGCACAATCGATGGCGAGCGGATATTTATTGTGTTCGACCTCATCGACCACTAGAACTCCTGGGGCCTTCTCCAATAAATGCCTCGCATCGAGTGAGGAAATTTTCTTCTCGGTCTCAATATTTACACTTTCACTATGTCCGTAGAAAACCGGAACCCGCACACAAGTAGCGGTAACCTGAATGGAGTCATCTTCAAAAATTTTCTTAGTCTCATGGACCATCTTCATCTCTTCTTTGGTATACCCATTGTCGAGAAAGACATCGATGTGCGGAAGACAGTTGAAGGCGATCCGGTGCGGAAATTTCTTTTTAGAAACCTCTTTCCCAGAAAAAAGCGCCTTGGTCTGATCAGCCAATTCATCCATCGCCCGTTTCCCAGCGCCGCTGGTTGATTGATAGGTGGATACTACCACTCGCTTGATCTTGGCCTGATCGTGGATTGGTTTTAAAGCAACGACCATCTGAATCGTAGAGCAATTGGGGTTCGCAATAATCCCTTTTTGGGTATATCGGGCAATCGCCTGAGGGTTCACCTCAGGGACTACTAATGGAACCTCCGGATGCATGCGAAAGGCAGAAGTATTATCGACCACCACAGCCCCTGCCGCTGCCGCAATCGGCGCAAACTTTTCGCTGATGGTTCCTCCCGCAGAAAATAACGCGATATCGACCCCTTTGAAGGAATTTTCATCCAACACTTCAACAGGTAAATCTTTCCCTCGAAACGTCAGAGAATTGCCAAGACTTCGCTCACTCGCAAGTAATTTTAACTTATCGATCGGAAACTTTCTCTCCTCCAATACTTCTAACATCACGGTTCCTACCGCTCCCGTCGCACCAACCACAGCCACATTATATTTTTCTTTTTTCATAATTTAATGCCCCTCCCCCCTCGAGGGGGAGGGTGTCCAGACCCTGGTCTGGACGGGTGAGGGGGAACGCCGCAAAGCAAGCTGATTCGAATCTTCTCTAATGCGCGGCGTTTCCCCTCACCCGTCCCGACTAAAGTCAGGACACCCTCTCCCTCAGGTGGAGAGGGTCGATCTTTATATCATTATTTTTTAAACAAACTTTCTAGTTTTTTCCGAGCGTCATTTTCGGCGCTTTCCTTAGCTAATCCCTTATTTTCTGCAAACGAAAAATAATCACAAAAATTGCTCCGCCCCTTCTCTAATACCCGCTCGGCATTGGATTCTCGGCATTCATTATAAGTCTTGGGATCATAAAATACGCAATTCAGACAACAATGAAGATCCGAATCACAATGCGGGCAGCTCTCAGATCTTCCGACTAGCTCCCCGATCGACAGTTCTTTTCCGCAATGGTGACAATAAAAAGCCATACAACTATTATTAACATGGGGTTTTGTTTTATAACAAGATTCCAAAAGAAATTGTAGGTGCAATTCAAGAATTGCATGAGTCCGGGATTTTATTTGCTGTGCAATTCTTGAATTGCACCTACCGTTTTTTTCTTAATTTCCAGCCTCGACATCAGACTATAGGCGCACGGCACCACAAAGAGGGTCAAAATGGTGGAAATGAGGATCCCTCCCAAAATAACAATGGCCATGGGAATGCGCGTTTCAGCCCCCGGACCTAATGCAAGCGCGGGAGGAATCGCCGCCGCAATCGTTGCAAAACTGGTCATGAGGATAGGACGCAATCTTTGCGGACAGGCGGTGAGCAAGGCATCTCGGACTGAGGCTCCTTCATTTCTTCTCTGGTTGGTAAAATCGACGAGAAGGATGGAATTTTTCTTCGCAATCCCCATCAAAAGAATGAGACCGATAAAGCTAAAAATATTTAGCGAACTATTGAACAACCACAACGCCACCCATGCCCCTGATAGACTAAACGGCAACGCTAACAAGACTACGAACGGATGAACAAAGCTATTATACTGAGTTCCCAAAACCATATAAGCCACAATCAGCCCAAGATAGAGGGCAAAAAGTAAACTATTGAAGCTTTCCTTAAAGGTTTCCGAAGAACCACTAAAGACAATCCGATATTCTTCAGGCAGAGTCTCCTTGGCAATTTTTTCAACCTCTTGCAGCACCTTATCTTGCGATTGCCCTGTTGCAATATTTGAGAATATTCCGATCGCCCTCTCTCGGTCGCGACGGGTAATGCTCTTGAGTGTCGTTCGCTGTTTAATATCGACCACATCTTTCAAAGAAATCATCTCTCCAAACTGATTTCGCACAAAGATTTTATCAATATCTCTCGCTTGCTGACGATAATCAGCGGCTAGTCGAACACGAATATCATTTCGCCGTCCCTCCTCTGTAAATCTTCCCGATCGAACCCCACCGATCAATGCCTGAATCGTTTTTCCGATGTCTTCGATCGTCACACCACGAGCAATCGCTGCCTTACGATCTGGAAACACCTGAATTTCAGGCTGCCCAATTTGATAATCGGTGTCGACATCGACAAAGACAGGATTCGATTCCATCTTTTTAATGATCTGCTCCGAGTACCCGGTTAACTTTTCCCAATCAGGACCACGAATCGTGAACTCAATGGGAAAACCACGCTGAGCAGTAAATCCTCGCGTCGAAAGATCTTGAATGACCGGTTTGAAATCGGGGATCTGAGAAAGTTCCTCACGCATCATATTCATCAAATCCGCCTGCGTGAGTCGACGCCCTAAATTGGGATCGACAGGACGATCTTTCGGTTGCTTCAGCGTGATAAAAATAATTCCTGTGTTAACTTCTCCTCCTCCAAATCCTCCAACGGCACTATAATAACGAATCACTTCAGGATGTTTAGAAACCATCGCTTCGGCAAGCTTCATCTTTTGATCGGTATACTCGATCGAAGAGCCGAGCGTTGTCTGGGCGCGAATGAGGAAAAGACTTTGATCTTGAGGAGGAACAAATTCTTTTCGGATTTTGGGAAGGATGGCGAAAGAAGCAACGAATAACAAAACAGAAATGATGACGACGGGCCAACGATGATCTAAACAAAAAACTAAGATCTTCTTATATCCATTCATCATGTAGGTGAACAACTGATTAACTAATCGAGCAAACCACCCTTCTTTTTCATGAGCCACCAAAAATCGCGAGGCACGCATCGGTGTCAAGGTTAACGCCTCCAATAAAGAGAGAAACACCGCGACCCCCATCGTAATCCCAAATTGGAAAAAGAATTTTCCAATAATCCCTTTCATGAAAACGACTGGGATAAACACCGCGATAATCGCCAATGTCGCTGCGACTGCTGCCGGTGTCACTTCGCGCGCCCCTTCTAGTGCGGCTTGCATCGGAGATTTTCCCATCTCTTGATGGCGGACAATATTTTCCAACACCATGATCGCATCATCGACCACAATTCCATTGGCAAGGATCAGCCCCAGTAAGGTGAAGGTGTTAAGCGTGAATCCAAAAAAATGAAGAAAGAGGAAGGAGCCGATGATTGAAGTTGGGATTGCTAAAAGAACATTAAACGTTGAACCCCAAGAGGCAAGAAATAGCAGACAAACAATCCCGGTTAAAATAGCGGAGAGGATTAGATTAAACTTCATCTCCTCGACCGAATGCCGAATAAAAGTGGTCGAATCAAAATTGATCTGAATGCTGTATTCGGCCGGAAGAAATTTTCGAATCTCATCTAATTTGACATAAATCGCATCGGCAATCTTGACGGCATTAGAACCACGCTGTTTTTTTATTCCTAAACCGATTGCCGGTTTTCCTCCGGTACGGCTGATACGACGAATTTCATCTAACCCCTTTTCCACTTTGGCCACATCTCCGATTCGGATCGGTTTGTAGATCGGGTGTCCTCCTCGTTTTTCTATTAATATGTCAGCAAATTGTTCGGGGGTCAGTGCCTCTCCCATCGATCGAACATTGAATTCTTGGGTGGCTGTTTCGATTCTTCCGGCGGGGATTTCAACATGTTCTCGCTGAATCGCATCTAAGACATCTTGCACCACCAGTTCATATTGATTCAGTTTTTGTGGATCGATCCAAACTCGTAAATTAGGCTCAATATATCCGCCGAGAATGACCTCACCGACTCCGCTGACGGTCTGCAGCTTATCTTTGAAATGATCGCGAGCATACTCGATGATTTCGCGTAGTGGCTTGTCTCCGGAAATCGAGACCCACATGATCGGCTGATCTTCGGGATTAGTTTTCGTGACAATGGGGGGATCGAGATCTTCCGGCAATCGGCTTTGTGCCTGGGCAATTTTGGTTTGAACTTCTTGAAGTGCCGCATCGATATCACGCCCTAATTCAAACTCAACGGTAATGGTTGCATTCTCCTGGCTTGAGACCGAAGAAACCGTCCGGATACCTTGAATACTGACCAATGCATCTTCGATGATATCGACGACATCAGTCTCCATGACCTCCGGAGCAGCCCCTTCGTAGGTCACTTGAACATTGACAACCGGAAAATCGACATCCGGCATTTCACTGATCCCCATTCGGTTAAGCGAAATCCAACCGAACAGGATAAACGCTGCCATCAGCATCCAGGCAAAGACAGAATTTTTAATCGAGATGTCGGATAGTGTCATGGTTTGGTACTTTCCCTGAAGCTACTTGCAACGTCACTTGATCTCTCCATGCCTGAGCGATCGCATCGTTTAATTGATTAAGTGCGGCGAACCAAGTGCGCTGCGATTGAAGCACGTCGACGTTGGTAATAATTCCCAAGCTAAAATCTTCAACCTGCGCCCGATAACTCGCCTCACTTTTTTTAGCAGCAGCTTGATACTTCACTACCTGGCGTATGGCAGACTGAAAGGCATCATAGGCTTGTTTGACCTCCGTCATCGCCACACGCCGAACTTCTTCCGCCCTGTATTCCGATTGTTTGGCGGTCGCCTTGGCCTCACTGATGAATCCGTAGGTTTCATAATTAAAAACAGGTATCGCAAGATTAAAAGTCGCATCCCAGTGAATGTCCTGCAAAAATCCAACACGATAGGGGTAGTAATTAAAATCGGCATTAGCGCGTGGAAGAAGATCGGACTTGCGGATCTTGACTTCTCCGTGTGCGAGCTCAACCCCTTTTTCCGCAGCGAGAATATCAGGACGATTTCCCATCGTTCCTAAATAATTTTCTAGTGGAACCGATCCATCCCCCACTGGACTCCCATACTGGATAGGAGGCTGAGGATCTAATCCGGTGAGAAACGCTAGCATTTCATAAGCAACAGCTTTCGCTCCTTTATCCCTTTCAATGTTTGCCTCTAAAAAACTGATATCTGCTTCTTGCGACAATTGATCGCTCACTCGAGATTTACCTAGCCTGACCCGATCTTGAATCCCCCCTAATCGGGAATTTAGAACATTGAGAATTTTGTAGTTGGTTTGCAAGTTCATTTCGAGTTGAGCAATGGTGTAAAAAGTATTGGCGACATCTTGATAGAGCAGACGTTTGGCATCTTCCCAACGATCGATCTGTTGCCGACGATCCACTTTGCTAAGCTTGAACGCAGTGATCTCTTTTAATCCTTGAAAAAGCTCTTGGTGGACGTTGACGGAAACTTCAGGCCGACTAAACCGAGTAAAAGTGGCTCCCACCGAACCATCACTCGCACTCCCTGAAGCATCTTGAAGGAACTCTTGCGCAAACACATTTACTTTCGGCAAAACCGCTCCCAAGATACGTTTAAAGCGGGCCTTGGCTTTCGCAATCTCTTCGTAACTGATGGCGACCGTTTCGCTGCGCACCAGTGCCAGCTGATAACTTTCTTCTAAAGTCATTTTTTGTTGAGCGAAAACATCCTGGGAGGCAGAGGTAAAAACCAATACCAGTAAGAGAGAAAAAAAGATTCGCTGAATGGAAAAAATAGAAGGCATTTCGAATTCGGCCGTATCATGGAGAGAACTAAAACCGGTATCAAAAAGTTGAAAAAAAATAGAAAAAATCCCCAATTCCAACTTGCAGAAGTAAGCTTGGGTTGCTATCTGGCCGGCTTCTATGAAAAATCGTCTCCGCATCGCCGTTCTCGCTGGCGACGGCTCTGCTCCTGAGTTTATGGCAGCTGCCATTCGGGTTCTGCAACATGTCGCCAAAAAATTCCAACTCGAAATCCAATTTGAAGAGGGATTAGTCGGAGGGGCTGCGTACGACAAGTGCCAGCATCCACTTCCTCCCGAAACTTTAAAGATTACTGATCAAGCGGAAGCAATCCTATTCGGATCGGTAGGAAGGGATGACCTCCCTCAAGGTTTGGTTGAAAAAGAGGGGCTGCTTGCGATCCGAAAACGCTACGATTTTTTTGCCAATCTGCGTCCTGCCACGGTTTACTCCTCACTTTCTCAGGCCTCCTCTCTCAAAGAGGAACGGCTGGCAGATGAAAAAGGAAATTCCGGATTTGAAATCCTCACCGTCCGAGAACTCACGGGTGGCATCTACTTCGGCTCCAAGGCAAAAATGGAGACAACAGGAGGAAAAGAGGCGGCGGATGAGATGCGGTATTCGCGAAATGAAATTGAACGAATCCTTCATGTGGGCTTCCAAGCTGCTCAAAAAAGAAAGAAAATTCTGCATTCCGTCGATAAAGCCAATGTTCTGGAATCGTCCAAACTCTGGCGCTCTATCGCTAATGAAATCGCCCCAAAATATCCTGACGTGACCCTCAAACATCTCTATGTCGACAACGCTGCGATGCAGATCGCCACTTGGCCGCGGCAGTTTGATGTCATCGTCACCGAAAATCTCTTTGGGGATATTTTAAGTGATCTTTCCGCTGCCATCACCGGTTCACTCGGACTGCTCCCCTCGGCATCCATTAATGAAAAAGGGTTTGGAATGTATGAACCTTCAGGTGGAACAGCCCCAGATTTAGCAGGACTTGGGATTGTGAATCCCATCGCACAGATCCGATCAGCCGCGATGATGCTGAGTTATAGTTTCAAGTTGGAGAAGGAAAGTCAGGCAATCGAGACAGCGGTTCAAAAGGCTTTAGAAAAAGGGGCGCGGACATTGGATATTTGTGGAAATAAAGAGGTCTTTCTTAAAATGAAAGAACCGTTGGCTAATAAAGATCGCAATTCAGTATTAAAGATTCTTCACTCCCACCATATTTTAAACACGGAAGAAATAGCGGATAAAATTATCGAAGAATTGAATTAAATCATCCAGCCAAAATGCAGATCATTCTGAACTGAACAGATCGCTTCAATAAAAACTCAAATACATTTTTCACAACTAGAGCCAGATTGCAGCCCAAGCGGCGCAGGTGAGTGTGATGGTAAGATTATCGTCGAGCTGTTTGCTGAAGAGCTCTGCCATGCTTCCTACCAATGCCGTCGAGAAGGCGATCGCTAGGCGGCCTAAAAGGCTGATCTCAGGAGGAGCGAAGGCAAGTAGATAGAACGAACCGGCCACCGCGGCCATCCCAAAAAAAGCGGCCGTCCCTTCCAAAGTTTTCTCGCCGAGAATTCGAACGCGTCCGAGCCGTCTTCCAACCAGCATTGCAAACGGATCAGCAAGGGTCAGCACCACCACTCCGAGAAGCGCTGCCTCACGTTGGAATGCAAGTATGGCTAACGTAACGCCGACCAGGAAATAGGTCGAAGAATTGATATGATGGCGCTCGAAAGGTTGGGCAATCGTTCGGAAAATGTGGTCTAGTAGGAAGTCGTTCCATCGCGGCCATATGCGCCGAGTAATCTCAAGTGTCCCGAAAATAGTAAGAAGGGTCCCAAGCACCCAAAGCGCTCCGGTACGATTGAAAAAAAATTGGTAACAGATAAATGCTGTGGTCCCTGCGAAGAGATGGAAAATACTCCGCGAATAATTCATCGTCTTGATCCGCGTTGGTACGTTGGGCAAGATGACAAAATTGCGTTGGATCTGATTCGAAAGATCTCCGTAGGCATTGGCAAGGTGCCGATAAGCCTGGTGCAACCGCCGTCGACTTGGAGAAAATAAACCGGATGAAGGTCCGGCACCAAGCTCGAGGTCGTAGGCCTGAAGTGCCGTGGCTACCGACTCGATCCTGCGAACAAGGGGCTCATGGGTAACGGCCGAACAGAGTCGATTAAGCTCGGTCGTCAACGCACGGCAACGTTCGCGTGTCTCCCGCAACCACGTCCAATTCTTGAGGTTAATCCGTTGGATCTGCGAAAGAAAGTGATGAAGCTCACCCGTGAGAATGGATAAATTCGTTGAAAGTATTTCTTTCATCCACTTCTCCTTAATCAATCAACGAGATCGAGTCCAGTGTAGAGATGGCCATTGAGATGGAAATAGCACCAATAAAATTATTGAAGATTGACCCAAATCTAAAATATCTAATATAAGAAAATATATGCCTAAAACCTTATTCGAAAAAGTCTGGGAATCCCACATCGTCAGCACATTACCGGACGGAACCACCCTGCTCTACATCGATCGCCATCTGATCCATGAAGTCACTAGCCCTCAAGCGTTCGAAGGGCTTCGGTTGACTCAGCGAAAAGTTCGACGCCCCGATCTCACCATCGCGACGATGGATCACAATGTTCCCACCGTTGACCGATATAATATTCGAGACGAAATTGCCCGAGCACAAATCGAAGCTTTATCACAAAACTGCAAGGAGTTTGGAATTACCCTCTACGATCTGCAAAGTGAGCAGCAAGGGATCGTCCACATCATCGGTCCAGAACTCGGTTTGACCGTGCCTGGAACTACGATCGTCTGTGGCGACAGCCACACCTCGACTCACGGAGCGTTTGGCTCCCTGGCGTTTGGAATTGGAACTTCGGAAGTGGAACATGTCCTCGCCACCCAAACTTTACGACAGAAAAAAGGGAAAACTTTTCAGGTAGAATTTTCCGGACAACTCAGCCACGGAGTCACTCCGAAGGATATGATCTTAAAATTAATTGGGATGATCGGAACCGCGGGAGCGACCGGATATATTTTGGAATATACCGGCCCAGCAATTCGCGCTCTCTCGATGGAAGGACGAATGACGATCTGCAACATGTCGATCGAGGCAGGAGCCAAGGCCGGGATGATTGCACCGGATGACATCACCTTCCAATACATCAGCAAAACGGATCGTCCTTATGCTCCAAAAGGAAAAAAACTCGACGAGGCGATCGCTTATTGGAAAACTCTTCCGACCGATCCCGATGCAACCTACGACCGAACGCTCACGATCGACGCCACCAAGATCGCACCTCAAGTCACTTGGGGAACCTCGCCAGGAATGGTGGTCGATGTCGACACCGTCGTTCCGGATCCTGACAAGGTTTCCGGCTTATCCAAAAAAGATGCCGAGCACGCTTTGGATTATATGGGGTTAAAAGCCGGAACTAAAATTACCGACATCCCCGTCGATGTCGTGTTTATTGGAAGCTGCACCAATGCAAGAATCGAGGATCTCCGAGCCGCTGCCGAAGTATTCAAAGGAAAGAAAGTTTCTAAGAACGTTAAAACATTGGTCGTCCCTGGTTCCCAAGAAATCAAAAAACGAGCAGAGTCTGAAGGGCTCGATAAAATCTTTTTAGCGGCAGGAGCGGAGTGGAGAGAGTCGGGTTGCAGTATGTGTCTTGCGATGAATCCGGATCAACTCCGTCCACAAGAACGTTGTGCCTCAACTTCCAATAGAAATTTTGAAGGAAGACAGGGAAAAGGGGGCAGAACGCATTTGGTTAGCCCCGAAATGGCGGCCGCAGCTGCTATTGCTGGACATTTCGTTGATATAAGGAGTTGGAAATAATGGAACCTTTTAAATCTCATCGAGGAAAAATTGGAACACTCGATCGTGCAAATGTCGACACTGATCAAATCATTCCGAAACAATTTTTAAAATCGATTCGCCGCACGGGGTATGGTGAAAATCTTTTCTTTGATTGGCGCTATCTTCCCGATGGAAAACCAAATCCAGAATTCGAATTAAACCAACCCCGATTCAAAGGTGCCTCCATTTTAGTAACACGGAACAATTTCGCCTGCGGCTCTTCGCGCGAACATGCGGTGTGGGCCATCGTTCAATACGGTTTCAAAACAGTGATTGCTCCTAAAGTCGGCGAGGTCCCAGCTTTTGCAGACATCTTCCATAACAATAGTGTCAAAAATGGCTTATTAAATGTTCAGCTGAAAGAATCTGAAGTGGAAGAGATCTTTCAAATGGTCGAACGGTATGAAGGATTGGAAGCGACGATTAATCTTGAAGAGCAACGAGTAACGCTCCACCTTCCCGAGGAAATTTCGTTTCATTTTGAAATCGATCAAGCAATCAAAGAACATCTCATTCGCGGTTTGGATGAAATCGGCCTCTCACTTCAGCACGCTTCTGAAATCAGCTCGTTTGAGAAAAAACATTCCGCCCAGTTGTATTGGTAAAGAATGGCTGCTAAAAAAATTTATCAAAGAAAATTAATTTGGGTCCTGCTGATCCTCGCCATTCCTATTTCTATTTATTCCTATTATTTAATTCGCTCCCCTATCCCCACTTTTAGAAACTCTATCTCCCGCATTCTCCGTCTTTGGAATATCGAATCGAAAATTCTGATCGTCAATAAACGCCCGGTACAAATTTACGAAGGGGGGAAAAAGAATTCTGAAACCGTGATCCTGCTTCATGGTTTCGGCGGAAACGCATTATTGACTTGGATGCGTATCATGCCGGCACTCACTAAAAAATATCACGTGATTGCCCCCGACCTTTTGGCGAGTAATTTTTTGACTTTAAATCCTTATCGGTATTCGATCCAATCTGAAGCGGATTTAGTATTAGCGATCATGAATCAACTCAAGATTGAACAAGCAAGTTTTGTCGGCTTATCAGTAGGTGGCTGGACCAGCCTCTTAATTACCTTAAGTCATCCGGAGATGGTCAATAAATTGATCTTGATCGAAAGCGCAGGGACCAAAACGGAGGTTCCTGAGATCGCTAGTTTGATTTTGACCGATCGCAACGCAGCAAAAAAATTTCTACAACTCTTATTTTACAATCCCCCTCCTCTTCCCGGTTTTGTTTTAGATCAAATGGTTCTCTCTTCGACCCGAGTTCGTCCGGTTTATATGAGGATCCTGAAATATTTTCTGAAGAATAGTGAACCTTATTTAGTCGATCAATGGCTTCGATCGATAGAAAAACCTACACTCATTATCCATGGACGTGAAGATCAGGTGATC
>JBGTGJ010000194.1:0-9709 GCA_041746775.1 bacterium | reverse complement strand
AGAAAATGGAAAATATAAATCGCTCTGGACCAGTCGTGAAGCTTACGGTGAATCAGGAAACGATGTGGCGGTTGAGGTCAAAGATATCTTTCAAGAAGTGCAAGCCGATTATTTTGTGGTTCCTAATCGTTTGATTGTGTTGAACGCTGGCTCAACCCCTGAGGTGATCGTTTCACAAGGGGATATGCTGCTCAAAGAGGTGGTAGGAAGAAAACCAGTCGTGACTCGTGGGCAAATGGTTCGGTTAAAGTGGACCGAGTTGGGAATGCAGGAGGCATGGAAATCAGCCAAAATCGATGGTAGCATTCTTGATTATCTCGTGACAGAGCAGGCCGATCATCCACAGATGATGGTGGCCGTTCGGATGCGAGATCAGGGTTTTTTTGAAGATATGGGAAAGAAAGATTCTATTTTGTTGGTTTATGATTTGAAATAAGGCGGTGTAGCTCAGCTGGCTAGAGCAGACGGTTCATATCCGTCGCGTCCGGGGTTCGACTCCCTGCACCGCCACTTTGTTTTAGTCTGGCCGCATTCGTAAACTGGATGCGGTCTTTTTGTTTTCAACCCAGTATCGTCGAACATCGAATTTCGAACATCGAACATCGTTTAATATTGTCGATGTTCGATGTCCGATGTTCGAAGTTCGATTTTATGATCCCAAAAATCGCCATCGTCGGAATTCCCAATGTCGGTAAATCGACCTTTTTTAATCGTTTGATTGGAAGAAGGCAGGCGATTGTCGATGATATTCCTGGTGTGACCCGAGATCGACAGTATGGGGCTTCGGATTGGAATGGTCGTTCCTTTACGGTGATTGATACGGGTGGATTTATTCCCGAAAGCCCATCGGAGGGGATTGAGTCTGCCGTTACGCGGCAGGCACTGCTTGCGATTGCCGAGAGTAGCTTCATTCTCTTCGTTGTCGATGGACGATCTAGTCTGCGTCCTGCGGAGGAGGCGTTGGCCAAGGCGCTTCGTAAGACTAATCTTCCGGTCATTCTCGTCGTTAACAAGATCGATCTTCCCCAACATGAAAAGCTATTAAACGATTTTTTTAAGCTTGGATTCAGCTCGATTTTTCCCATTGCTGCTGATTCTGGCAGAGGGATTGGAGATCTGCTCGATCATCTCGTCTCCCAATTTCCACCTGCTGAAGAAATTTCTCCTCTCAAAAGTGATATCCGATTGGCGATTGTCGGAAGACCCAACGTCGGAAAATCAACCCTGCTCAATGCCTTGCTGGGAGAAGAGCGGGCGATCGTTCACCATGAAGAGGGGACGACCCGTGATCCACTAAATATTTTGGTGGAAAGAGGGACACGTCGTATCGAGTTTGTCGATACCGCCGGGATTAGAAAAAAAGCGCAAACTAAAGGGAAGGTGGAAAAAGTTTCAGTCCTTAAGGCGATGAAGTCGATTGAGAAGGCAGATCTGGTCTTGGTGGTTTTGGATGCCAGTCGGGATATGACGGCGCAAGATCTTAAGGTGATGGGATATGCGGAGGAAAAAGGGAAAGGGATTTTGATAATTTTAAACAAGTGGGATCTGGTTTCCTCAGAAACTCATCTCAAGAAATTTCGCGAACATCTTGAAACCCATTACAAGCGAAAAGATTATATTCCGATGTTGGCTATCTCCGCCAAGACGGGGCGAGGGGTAAAAAATATTTATCCTTGGATCGATCGACTCTATGAAAATTATACCCGTGACATTGGCACCGGAGAGTTGAATCGAGTTTTGCAAAAAGCGATTCAGGAGGTAGCACCCCCAACAAAGTCGGGATTAGCAGTTCAGATCTATTATTCCACGCAAAAATCGAGTCGTCCCCCGGCCTTTATCTTGTTTAGTAATCGTCCTAAACTAGTTCCAGAGGCTTATTTAAGGTATCTAGAACGGGTATTTCGTAAAAAATTTGATTTCGTTGGAGTTCCTATTCGTTGGATAATGAGAAATAAGTGAAATTTAAATTCCATATCCCTATTAAATTTCGTTGGTTTCAAGTTTTTCGCCAAGCTACTCATGATTTTTTTGCCGACGACGGACTCAACGTTGCGGCAAGTCTTGCGTTCTTTGCGATTCTTGGAGTCATTCCGATGTTGCTCATTTCGATTTCCATCATCGGGCAATTATTGGGACAATCCGAACAACTCTTTGAACAGGTCAGTTTTTTAGTCCGATCCACGTTGCCGCAGGTTCAACCAGAATTTTTACTTTTTCTTAAAGGATTGGTGGACAAAAGCATTATGAGAGGTGGGCTTGGCGTTCTGTTTTTGTTTTTCGTTGCTTCATTGTTGTTTGCTAATCTTGAACACCTTCTCGACCGTATTTTTAAATGTTCTCGTAAAAGAAATTTTTGGCATAGCCGAATTATTTCTGTCGCGTTGATTTTTGTTGCTGCCTTTATCCTTTTTGTGCCGGGATGGCTTCATTATTTGCTGAGCTTGTTTCCTGCGGCTCAAGATCTCAATATCACTTTGGGCTTTTTTCTCGGACATTTCACCTATGCTTTAATTCAGTTTTTAGTATTCCTACTTTTGATTGGATTTATTCCTCATCGCGCGAGGCCTTGGCGGGATTATTTTTGGGGGGCTTGTCTTTTTGCAGGTTTTACGCTTCTAGGGAGAGTGCTCTTTCGGTCCTACATGGATTGGTCACTTGGCCGATACCATCTTATCTATGGCTCGATGACTCTTTTGATGATTCTCATTATCTGGATTTATTATTGGAGTGTTATCTTTGTTTTTTGCGCCGAATTGGTAAATGCTCGACGTAAGCTTTTTCTACAAGAAGCTCGCGGCGAATAAGCCCATAGACCCGCTTTTTAAAGACGAATTCGGTGTGCGCTACATTCAATACTTCGATGTTTTTGATTTTTCCTACCTGATCCTCTTTCAATACAGGGCTGGGATAAGGACAGACGTTGTCGCTTTTTGAGAAAATGGAGACCACCTTCACGCTGTCGGGCCAAGGAGTTCGATTCATCCGCTTGATGAAAGGGGAAACCGGAGTCATTTGACGAATGCTTTCCGTAAATAACGCGAGTGGTGTGAGCAGCCCCAACATTGCCCAAGGATTACCTTGGTGCGGTGTTCCTAAAGTAATCAAAGTTTTCACGCGGCGATGCCCTTTAAAATCTTTGAGATAGCAGCGGCCGATGAGCCCCCCTTTACTATGTCCGATGATGCTTAACTTTTCCTGGATGTCATATTTTTTATAAAGATTTTCGATTTTTTGTGAGACGTATTCCGCTAGTTCGTGAATGGATCGGGTATTAAAGGTATCAAAGATTCCACCTAAATTGATGCTGAAGACGCTAAATCCATCCCGTCTCAGTCGGCTTTCGAGAATTTGAAGAACTCTTCGGGTTCCACCATAGCCATGCAACAGTAGGACTGGTTTTTTTAGATCTGTAAAATCGGTAAGCCTTTCGACCTTATTTCCTTCCAACGCCAAACGAACATACTGCACCGTGCTGCCAGTCTGCTTTTGGACCTTTCGAATGTATCTTTTCAATGATTTAATCGGCATAGTATTCAATCACGGCACCAGCTTACCCTGGCCATTTTTTCTTCTGGCATCCATTGATAATTGGATTTTCCGGAAAAAGATTTTTCTAACCTTCTTCCGATTCTTTGGGCCAATTTTTCGTGCGTTGTCGTCACTTCAATCCCTTCTCGGTTGGGCAAAATTTCAATAATCCGCTCTAAAGGATTAATTCCTTTGGCCCGCTCTTCTTCGTTCATCACCAGATTGATGATTTCCTCTTTATGATCTCTTAAAAACAGCCCGCTCAGCTGGACTATCCCGGAAGGGAAGTGGTCTTTAATTTTTTGGCATGCAGGGCAGGTGGTATGTGAGAATTGTGCACTTTTTTCAATCTCTTTTAATTTGTTCTCATCAAAGAACCAGTGTTTGTTGTGGTAGATAGCGTGGCAACGCTCGCAGTAAGAAAAATCTTTGGGGTGGGATTTATTTAAATAGCTGTCATCGAACTCTTCGACATTTCGGTTTTGGACCCGTAATCGCCCTTTTCCTTTCATATTGAACCCCCTCTATCATTTTCGTTTTTAAGAGCATTCTACTCTTGGATAACTTACCTCTTCGACTATAATTTTAGACAACTGACGCAACCAGTCAAGGTGGAGTTTATGAATCAGAAAAGCTGCTATCATCCGATCGAACATACTGGGGATTTGGGGGTGGAAGTGCAGGGGGGCTCTTTGGAAGAATTATTGCAAAATGCCTCATGGGCATTGGTCGATACCATTGCCGACGCCAGTACGATCCAACCTAAAACGGTGGTTCAATGGGAGTTTTCAGGAAATAGTCCCGAAGAGATGTTAGTTCATCAATTAGAAGAGATACTTTATCAACTTGATGCAAAAGGGCTTATTTTTTCATCATTTTTAATTAATTTTAATGAAGACTCCATTGGAATTTGCCAGGCGAAAGGGGAACCTTTTTCCCGAGAGAGCCATGGTTTTAAGACAGAAATTAAAGCGATTACTTATCATCATTTGAAGGTTTTAAAGGAGGAGGGGGGATTTCGTGCGACGGTCATTTTTGATGTGTAGGAGCAGGTCATGAATATTGAAAAAATATCGGAATATGAATTCAAAATCCCCAAGCACGGAGCGATGCGTGTCGATGGGATAGTATTTGTTTCCGAAGCGATGATGCAAGAGATCCGAAACGACCCTTGTCTCGACCAGGTGGTGAATGTTGCTACCTTGCCGGGGATTGTCGGTAACTCCTTCGCCATGCCCGATATCCATTGGGGATATGGGTTTCCGATCGGTGGAGTTGCGGCGTTTGATGCAGAATCTGGGATCGTCTCACCAGGTGGAGTTGGTTATGATATCAATTGCGGAGTTCGCCTATTAAAGACTCAGCTACAGCGCTCCGACATCCTCCCTCACTTAAAAACCTTAACCGCCTCCCTTTTTTCCACCATTCCCACAGGTGTCGGTTCGCATCATCGCGGTCATCACTTTAGCCAACAAGATTATCGAGATGTTTTGCAGCAGGGGGCTGGCTGGGGAGTGAAGCAAGGCTTTGGAGAGGAAGAGGATCTCCACTACATCGAAGAGGGGGGAAGACTTCCGCAGGCCGATCCCTCTTTAGTGAGTGTACGCGCGATGGAGCGAGGGCAAGGGCAGTTGGGGACGCTTGGTTCCGGAAATCATTTTGTTGAATTAGGTTATGTCGATGAAATTTACGATGAGAAGGTGGCTAAGGCATTGGGGCTTCAACTCAACCAAGTGACCGTCATCGTCCACACTGGCTCTCGTGGTCTCGGACATCAGGTTTGTTCTGATCATCTTGAGATGATGATCAAAGCAGCGACGAAATATAAAATTGATCTTCCCGACAAACAGCTTTGTTGTGCGCCGATCCAATCCGACGAAGGGAAAAAATATTTGGGGGCGATGGCAGCGGCTGCGAATTTCGCGTTTGCCAATCGGCAACTTGTGACCTTTTATGTCCGTCAGGCCTTGGAGAAAGTTTTGGGTGCTTCAGGGTTAGGGATACGTGTGGTGTACGATGTCTGTCACAACATCGCTAAATTTGAAGAACATCAAGTGGGAGGAATTTCTAAAAGAGTTTTAGTGCATCGCAAAGGGGCGACCCGTTCCTTTCCTGCAAAACACCCACTGGTTCCTTCCTCCTACCGCGAAGTGGGACAGCCAGTTCTTATTCCCGGCGATATGGGTAGATATTCATTCGTGTTAGTAGGGACTAACAAGGCTTTGGAGCAAACGTTTGGTTCTACCTGTCACGGTGCTGGGCGTGTGATGAGTCGGCATAAGGCGAAAAATTCTACACGTGGAAGGAATGTTGAACAAGAACTGCTAGATCAAGGAATCTACGTCATCGGTGCTTCACGAGCGACCATTGCGGAGGAGGTTCCTTGGGCCTACAAAGATGTGGCGAATGTCGTCGATGCCGTGGAGGGGGCAGGTTTGAGTAAAAAAGTGGTGCGGCTTAGGCCGTTGGGAGTGATTAAGGGGTAGGGGCTAAGTAACTGGTTAGTGTATTTTTTCGCAACTTTCATAAAAAAAACTCGATAAAAGGTTCATCGACAAAAAACTTAAAAAGTAGTGTGTTTTTCATGAGTTCCACCCCTTATTTCAGCCGCTCGGTCGAATTGACCAGCTATAAGTTTTCGCTTCGTTCAGGTTCTTTCCCTATTTCGGGAAAATCTAAGGATCCATTTTCGGCGCCACGAGCGGTCATTTTATTGCTTGAGAGGGTGGGTAAAGGGTTTTTGGAGAGCAAAGATATACAAGTGGCTCAAGCTTTTCAGGAGTATCTGAAGATACTTCAAAGTGGATCGAGCTCTTTGCGAGACGGCTTTTTATCTCTTCCCGATTCCCAAAGGAAAATTTTGTTGGGTCGATTAGGGGAGCATCGCCTTCAGAAACTATTTTTCTTATCTCAAGGAAATCTTCAAAAGCCATTTGAACAAACACTTTTGTCCTTTGGGGGGGAGGCTTTGAAAGTCGATGAGCTTGCTCCTTTGGCAGGGGCGGTGCTGCAAAGCTTGTCGGATCCTGAGGCTCCTTTGGGATTCAAGGTCTCGGCACCGATTCAAAAAGAGGCGCTAGCGCAGTGGCAAGCGGTGATTGGGATTGGGGATGTCTGGAGAAGGTTGGGACATTCGACACAAAAACTGACGACCGATTTTGCCAACCTAGGGTTGTTTGGTGGAATGTTTGCGGGGAGTGCTGCTTTTAATGTGGGAAGAAATATTATTCGAACCGGTTTAGCGGCCCGTTCCGCCAACTGGTTGACTCGAGGAGTGGGGGCTTCCCTATTTTCTGCAACAGCGGCACTGCCTGGAGAGATCGCAGCTTTTTATGGGGTGAATAAGGGGTATCATCATCTCACGATTCCATCTGCAACGTTTTCTAGCGCCACCGTTCCACAAGAATTGGGGGCGTTGGGGTTAACACTCAGTTTACTTAAATTAGGTGGGGCTGGAAGCTCGGCACTATTCTCCTTAGTGCACGGGGCATCGCTTAAAAACGGTTCCGTTCCCACGCTCACTCGTTGGTCGCAAAAGCTATTTCCACAATTCGGAATGTTTGGTGCGGTGGCGCTTGGAAATCAATTTGAAGCGCAGTTGGGTTGGAAGCCAGTGGTGAGTCGAGATATTTTTTGGACCGATGCGCTGGTGACAACGGGGCATTTCAATTTGGTGGGATCAGCTTTTCATTTAGCTGCTGGAAGAGGTTATCATTCTTGGAATGAAAAAATATCGCGAAAAACACATCTGCTCAACCAAGATTACCATCAATCCATCCTTCATCGAGCCCAAAAAATAAGGTCGGTATTAAGTCCTTGGCAAGCAGCGGAGGCATTAGCTTCGGGAAAAATCCCTATATCAAGCGATGCTGATTTAAAAATTAATTTACAACAGAGCTTGAGTGTCAAACTCAAAGATGGCGGAAGCAGCAGTTCAAAAGATACCATTATTGAAATTGGTCGCTTAACCCATGAATTGGGAGAAGAAATTAAAAAATATGAAAACACCATCCACGGTATTTATCGGTTAATCGAGGAAATGAATACCAAGCTTCAATTCACTCGAGACGAAAATACTCGGATTCAAAATAAAATCGATTCTCTTAATGAATTAAAAATTCGTCTTGAATTAAAGCAAGGGTCCATTTCTAGAAAATTTCAAATTGGAAGGCATTTCGGCGAAGCTTCCGAGCCAGTAGATTTAAAGGGATTGGATTCACAAAGAGGAAAAGAGATTATTGAAAGTTTAGAAAATGCCTTAATACAGGGGAGAGATTTTTATGATCAATTAGATTTACCCAAACTCCCGCCGCTTGACTTTAGAGTAGGAAGAACTCGTGCAAAATCATTTGAACAAGTCAGTCAGTTGTTTAGTCAAACTTTTTTGGACCTTAAGCTAGCTACTGCTACCTCCGAACGTATTTTAGGTATGATTCATCAACAAGGTCCTGAAGAGGCAAATTATTCCCTCGGTTTAGAGGGGCTTACCACTCTATTACATGATTCTGCTCGAGACGAAATCCAAGGGACTGTGAGGTACCTTAACCGTATTGTTGAAAAACTCCCACGTGACCATGGCTCGCTGAGAACTTTATTTTTCCGAGTGATGAGAGATTTCTATTATGGATCAATCAGTCGTGATGAAGTGCTTCATGTGATCGATCGAACCAATCATTTTCATGAAGCTTATCCTTTAGCTCAGGGCCCTTTTATCGATCTTTTTGCGACTGCGAATATGGTCAAAAGTCGAAGTGCTTTGTTAGCCGAGCCAGTTTTGAGATTCGCTCGCAGTCATTTAGATCAAGGGGACCGAGTTACCTTTGATCGAGAAAGTATTGGATATTCGATCATGACTCTTGAATCTCCTTCAGGAGAAAAGACTCAATATGCTGTGGGGGGGATTTTAGGAGAAGTGAAGAAGTCATCGGAGCTTATTGATATCGGAAAAAGACTATTCGACGAACTAGTTTTAAAAGCGACCGATACATCGGAAGGAGATTATAAAGAGGCTGTGCAAAAACAAAGAATTTTTATCGAAATCCGGAAACTAGGAAAAAAAGTCGGTTCGGAGACCCTTTGGGCTTGGGGTAAAAGCTTATTCGATGATGTTAGCCAGCGAAGGGGCGAGCGCATTCCAGGATTAATCAAAGAAACCGTGAAAAAGAAGATCGAAAATAAACAGAAGAATGTCAAACTTGGTAAAGAGATTGTTAAAGAATGGCGTGACGAGGCAGAAAGATCCTGGAACTTAAAAATCCCTGAAATCGAACAAGTTGAAATCTCTTTTCGACCGCCGGATGAAAAAGAGGTGCGTCGAATTGTGATCGACAAGAACTCGAAGTCTCAAGAAGAAGTGATTCGGTCACTCGAAGAACAAATTGAATCAACCGAAATTTCAACTAAAGCTCGAGCGCAGAAGGTTTTTGATTTAGTCAGCATATTTGAACAAGAGGGGAAAGTTGAAGAGGCAAGAAGAGTTTTGCATCGGGGGATCAAGCTATTTCCCGACAACAAACAGATACGGAATCATGTTCGTGGTTGGGTTCAATCCAAATTAGAAAATGTTTTTCCAAAACCTGGGACGATTCGAAATCTTACCGATTCCTCCGTTCTTGAATTATTCGATCTCTTTTTCCAAGCTGAATTAGATGCTAAAAAGATTAAAGAATTGTTGAGTCTAAATCATCGGTATTTTGAGTTTGGTGATGCCGTTGCCTTTAGAGATGGAGAAAAATTAAGAATTAATTTTCCTATCTACGATCATCACGAGACAAACATTGGAAAATTTCAAATAGCTTTCCAATTGGAACCAACAGGAACTCAATGGCAGATGGAAATTGTATGGGTCGATGTCGATGCTCATCAAAAAATGGGAATTGCCACCTTCGGTTTAAAAACCGTCATTAATTTTGCGAAGGATCATTTGCAAATTCCCAAGGTGGTACTCGATGCAGCAGGCGCAGAAAAATATGCCTGGTTGAGAATGGGGGCAAAATTCGTGAATGAAGAAAGTGCCGTGGAACTTGGAAATAATTTGGCTCGTTTTATCAAAAGTAAAAAACTTGAGGGATTACCTATCCCTACTGACAAGCATTCTTCGAAGTGGACAAGGGAGGAGTCTTTGAAAATATTAACGAAATTTTCGGAACAACAAAAGGAAGCCTTTTTAAAGATATGGATA
>JBGTGJ010000193.1:0-1727 GCA_041746775.1 bacterium | reverse complement strand
ATCTCAAATTTTTAACTGAACTTTACTTGACCCCCTCTCTCTACTTACTCGGAGGGGTGGATGATTTTATTAGCAATGAACATAATCCTGATTGGTTTTTGGGAGCAGGGCTTCGCTTTACGGATGATGATATCAAAAGCTTGCTGGGAGCGGCTGTCGGTGCTGCAGGTTCTGTGGCTAGATAGGAAAAAGTTATGTATCAAATTAAACGCGCACTCATTAGTGTTTTCGATAAAGCAGGTGTGGTTGAGTTAGCACATTATCTTTCTTCCAAGGGGGTTGAAATTATTTCAACGGGGGGGACCGAGAAATTGTTGATTGAGAACAAAGTCCCGGTCATCCCAATTTCCAAATATACCGGTTTTCCTGAAATGATGGATGGAAGAGTGAAGACGCTCCATCCAAAGATTCATGGAGGAATTCTTGGGATTCGTGAAAACGCCGAACATCAAAAGGCGATGACCGAACACAAAATTCCGCCCATCGACCTTATCGTCGTTAATCTCTATCCATTCGTTCAAACCATTAAAAAAGAGGGGGTCACCTTTTCTGAGGCGATTGAAAATATCGATATCGGTGGGCCAACGATGCTCCGGGCCGCCGCTAAAAACTTTGAATATGTCACCGTCGTTGTGGACCCTTCGGATTATGACAAAATAGAATTTGAACTCGAAAACCACCAAATGTCGACTACTCGGGAATTTCGTTTTGAATTAGCTGCCAAAGTTTTTTCGACCTGTTCCGCCTACGATGGGGCGATAAGTAATTTTCTCACCTCGCTGAAAGCTCCTGAAGAAAAAATTGAGCAACAGAAATTCGGTGGCATGCTCAATCTACACTACAAAAAAATCTTTGATCTGCGTTATGGTGAAAATCCGCACCAGCAAGCGGCCTATTATTCCGAAGGATGGCATGATGAACCGTGTTTGGGAAATGCCCGCCAACTCCATGGGAAAGAACTATCCTACAATAACATCATGGATCTCAATGCAGCTTTGGAATTGGTCAAAGAGTTCGATCTCGCTGCCTGTGCCATTATCAAGCATGCAAATCCTTGCGGCGTGGCGACTACTTCCAAAGATATTTCGGATGCATTCCTCCTCGCGAAGGCCTGTGATGAAGTAAGTGCCTTTGGTGGGATTATCGCGTTCAATCGTGGAGTTACCAAACAAGCGGCCGAAGAGATTGGAAAATCTTTTTTTGAGGCGGTGATTGCTCCTGACTTTGATGAAGATGCTTTAGAGATTCTCAAACAAAAGAAAAATATTCGTCTGCTCAAAACGATACCGATTCATCGCTATGAAATTACCGGTTGGGATATGAAGAAGGTGGTCGGTGGGATGCTCGTGCAAGATCGCGACACGCAGATGGTTGCTGCTCAAGATTCCCAAGTCGTCACGAAACGAAAGCCTACCTCGGAAGAACTAAAAGGTTTGGATTTTGCCTGGCGAGTCGTCAAGCATGTGAAGAGTAATGCGATTGTCTATTGTCATCATGATCGGACGGTGGGGATTGGGGCAGGGCAGATGAGTCGGGTTGACTCGGTGAAGTTTGGTGCGTTGAAGGCGGTGACTCCACTGAAGGGAGCTCTCATGGCATCGGATGCCTTTTTTCCTTTCCGCGATAGTATTGATGAAGCGGCGAAGTATGGGGTGACGGGGATTATTCAACCAGGGGGTTCCATTCGTGATGAAGAGGTGATTGCCGCAGCGGATGAGCATGGGATT
>JBGTGJ010000192.1:0-10575 GCA_041746775.1 bacterium | reverse complement strand
AGTCCGAGGATAGCAACTTTTGAAAATAGCTCTTTTTTCAAAACTATTTCCCTACTTCTTTAGGATAAGAACCCAATATCTGAAGGAAGCTGCACTCTTTTTCCATCTTTTCTAATGCCCGGGCGACATGCGGATCATCGATATGACCATCGAGATCAATGAAAAAGACATATTCCCACGCTTTTTTCTTCATGGGACGTGATTCAATTTTACTGAGATTGATTTTTTGCATCGCTAACGGTTGCAATAATCGAAAAAGAACCCCTGGTTTGTCCTTCACTGAAAACATGATCGAAGTTTTATCGTGCCCTGTTGGAGAGGTCGGTTTTCGGCCGATGACTAAGAATCGAGTAAAGTTATTGGGATGGTCTTCAATATTTTTTCTTAAAACTGATAATCCATAAAGAGTAGCCGCGTAGGAACTCGCTATCGCCGCCGCAGTTTTTTTCTTGGCCGCGATTTCAGCAGCCTTTGCGGTTGATTCGACCGGTTCGGTTTTAGCGTGAGGAAGATGTTGCTCTAACCATTGCCGACATTGCGCTAAGGCGTGGGGATGAGAATAGACCATCCGCACCTGTTTTAGATTTTTTTGCTTGGCCAAAATATTATGATGAACTTCGACCTGAATTTCACCGCAAATATGTAAAGTGAATTCCGTAAATAAATCTAATGTATGAGTCACGACCCCTTCAGTAGAATTTTCAATCGGCACAATCCCATAATCGACTCGAGCATTTGCCACCTCTTCAAATACCTGCCTTAACGTCATTTGCGGGAGAAATTGGGAAGAGATCCCAAACTTTCGAATGGCAGCAAGATGAGTGAAGGTAGCCTCCGGTCCCAAATAGGCGACCGTCAATGGTTCTTCTAAGGCGAGACATGCGGACATGATTTCACGGTAAATCGCATCAATCGCCTGATTATTTAAAGGGCCTGGGTTTTGTTTTCTGAGATTATTTAAGAGATTGATCTCTCGCTCTGGCACATGAAATGACGAACCTGCCTTACGTTTAATCTGTCCAATGGCCTGTGCGCTTCTCCCACGTTGGTTAAGTAACCGCAAAATAGCGAGATCGGTTTGGTCAATTTGTTTGCGATACTTCTTAAGCTGGGGAGATTGTTTCATATGGAGATTTTTCTTTATGTAGAGTTCAATTACTTTGAGCCATCTGATCTAACTGCATAGCCATCTTAGCTAAATATTGCTGAAACAATTTTTCTTCTGCCTCCAACAAATCTTCAAGATCTTTGGAAGAAAAAGAAGGAACCAATGAAATTTTTCCTTCAAGATAAGTGAGGTGCTCACTTTCATCTCGAATAATTTTTTGCAGGGTATACTTCACCGGAGCTTCGGAACTTTTTGCTAAGTAGGCAGGATAGACTTTCATCGCCCTTTTTTCAATCACATAACTGGTTAGCATGTAACACAAAACCGGATTTTCTTGGGGATCTACTGCCAACACCTTGTGATGGACTTCATGATCTAGATTTTGAAAATATTCTTCAGAAATTTGATGAATGGAATCGAGCGAAAACCCCGATTGCCATTCTTGATGAAAACTTTTCTGTGCTAACTCACGAAGCATGAAGCTATGTTGAATTTCATCCGAGAGATGGTGAAAAGACCCTTTATTGAGATGCTCGTACCCCAACGATTTAATCATCTTTCGATAACCGATATATTCCAAATAACTTAAGGACAGAAGCCAACCATAATGTTTCGTACGGTGACCTAAAACTTCCTCAAGAAACGGGTCCCACGCTGTGGTACTAGCCGGCATAACAAATATTTCCTTTAATGTTTGGATGGTTGGCGGTTTGCCTGATTCATCGAATGATGTCAATGAGATCCCCGTATCAGAAAACAGCTTTTACAGTGATCTTTTGGATTGTCTCACTTTTAAAAACATGCGAGTGGGGCCGGAACTGATTTTGTAATTTTAATTCGGGTCTTCATCATGAATCAAATAAAACGTAATCCGTGGCGACTTGCTGTTTTGTTCTCTCTTCTGGGAATAGCTATCAGCGTTTATCTGACCTATCATCATTATCTGGTCTTGCAGGTCGGATTTACTGGCCGTTCGCTGTGCAATATCAATTCATATCTCAATTGCGACATGATTTTAGGAAGCCGTTATGCATCAATATATAAAATTCCACTAGCTGGCCTGGGACTCATCTATTATCTCTATCTATTCTTTGCATTAATCTATGCTCGTTTCGCCCAAGATCTTCCTCCTCGGGTGTTGGCGTTGCCTTATATTTTTTCAGTTTTTTCAGTGATATTAAGTGTGGCGCTGGCTTGCATCAGCTTTTTTATTTTACAATCTTTCTGTGTGTTTTGCACTTCACTCTATTTTGTTAACATTGCCCTGGCCCTATGTATGAAAAAAATCTTTTCACCACTTTCAACCAAACAGATTTTTCAATTAATCCCTTGGGGTAAAAGTCTCGCCTATTTTTCGATTATATTTGTTTTCGGAATCGTGATTCTTTACTCAGGACATCGGCAATTTGCAAAAGAACCTTCTGACAGTATGGTCCGCCAGTATGTTGCAAAATTTTTTAGCCAACCTTCTACTCCCATTGATATTTCAGGACGTCCTTATTGGGGTAATTCAAATGCATCTGTGGTGATTGTAGAATTTAGTGATTTCGAATGCCCAGCTTGTCGCATCGCTTCGCTCAATCTCAAACCGCTACTAGGGGATTTTAAAGACAACATGAAGTTTGTTTTTATGCATTATCCACTCGATTCCTCGTGTAACCCTAATATGCCTCGTCCACTTCATGACTATGCTTGTAGCTCTGCCTTTGGAGCAGTTTGTGCACACAAACAAGGGGAGTTTTGGAAATACCATGACGAGGCATTTCGAAAACAGCCGAAGTTGGATTACGATTCACTCGTCGGCATTGCAAAAAAATTAAAACTAAATGTTGAAGATTTTAAGAAATGTCTGAATGCGCCTGAAACCAAAGAAGCAGTTTTAAAAGACCTCGAAGAAGGAACCAAATTAGGTGTTCAAGGAACCCCTGCTCTTTACATCAACGGACGACCGATGCCATATTGGAGCTCTAAAAAAATTCTCACCGCGATCATGAAGCAATTCAAGCAGAACCCCAAGGAAAACTAAAGAACCTATTTTTTTCATCAATTACTGAAACGTAATACAAAGATCGCAAGTTTCCGGCTCCAAACTCAAAACCGCTTTCGATTTGGATTTTTTAGAAGATTTTCCCACGGAAAGAACTTGATCATGTTGACTGCCATAACGATAGATCGTGATCCCTTTGCATTTCAGTTCGTAGGCCGACATGTAGATTTGATAGACGTCCTGCCAGGTAGAGCCCGTGAGTAGATTAACCGTTTTGCTTACCGCATTATCAGTGTATTTTTGAAAAACCGCCTGCATCCTCACATGGTCAAGCGGTTTGATGTCCAAGGCAGTTTTGAAAATCTCCTGAGTTTTTTTGGGGATTTTTTTGTTTCCTTGGATGCTTCCGGTTTTCGAGATCTCTTCGTAAATCTCTTTTTGACTCAACCCTTCCTGCTCCATTAACTTTTTAAAAGTCGGCAAGACTTCAAGATACTCCTCCTCATCTAACATTCGACGATAATAAGAAAGCGCGAAGGCTGGCTCGATCCCACTTGTTGTATTAGCTAGTAGGCTTAATGTTCCGGTTGGAGCGATCGTGGTTAATGTTGCATTGCGGATCGGTGGAATTCTCAGTTTTTCCAACGCAGAGTTTTTATAATTAGGAAATGGGCCTCGCTGTTTTGCTAGGGCGATGGAAGCTTGCCGACACCTTTTGAGAAACAACTTCATCAAACTCGTAGAATGAGTTCTCGCTTTTGCCGAATCATAAGGGATTCCTAATTTCATCAACATCTCAGCAAATCCCATCACCCCTAGACCGATCTTGCGATTCGCTTGAGTGGTTCGCTGAATTTCCACAAGTGGGTAATGATTCACATCGATGATGTTATCTAAAAAACGAATGGCCAGATCGATGAGGATTTCAAAACGCTCTTCGTTGAACTCACCGCTATTATCTACCAACGAAGCCAAATTGATCGAACCAAGATTGCAACTTTCGTAAGGCAAGAGCGGTTGTTCGCCACAAGGATTAGTTGCTTCAATCGGACCGAGATGAGGAGTTGGATTGTGGCGATTGATTTCGTCAAGAAACAACAGACCTGGATCGCCAGTTTCCCAAGCTGCTTTGCAAATCGATTCAAAAACTTCCTTTGCCGAAACAAAAGAGACGATCTTGCCATGCCTGGGATTCACCAGAGGATACGTTGTCCCCTTTTTAAGACACCGCATAAAATGACTGGTGACGCCGACCGAAAGATTGAAATTAGAGAGCCCTCCCCCCTTTTTTGCGGAGATGAATTCCAAGATATCGGGATGATCAACCCGCAAAACAGCCATGTTAGCCCCGCGGCGAGGACCCACCGGTTTAGCAACTTCGGTAGCCGTATCAAAAAGCTTAAGGAAGGAGACCGGTCCACTCGCAGCCCCCCCGGTTGAACTGACCGGATCATTTTTGGGTCGAATCGAAGAAAAACTAAATCCTGTCCCACCACCGGTTTTATGTATGATCGCCATCTGTTGCACCGCGCGAGTGATCCCCTCAATACTATCCGGTACCGGCAACACAAAGCAGGCTGATAGCTGCCCGTCTTCTTTTCCTGCGTTCATGAGTGTCGGAGAATTAGGAAGGAACTCTAGTTGACTCATCATCTGGTAATATTCATTTTCGTAATAATCAACTTCATCCAATGAGCTCCACTCCAGTTCGGCTTTCGCAATATGATGCGCCACCCGTCGAAAGAGATCTTTTGGAGTTTCAATGATTCGAGAGAAGGAATCCCTTTTCAGATACCTCGTCTCAAGAATTTTTAACGCAATGGACGAAAGCGACTTCATCGGATGCACACTCCTGTTAGCTTGATTGTAAATGAATTTTGCTGAGATGGTAAAAAGAATCTTTCAAAAACTGGCTAGAAAAATGCAATTGTATAGAAAAGCTAATTAACGCGTTATGTTATTATCATATTTAGCATATATTGAACTACATATTGGAAGTGATTGATTTTTATTATTTTTCAAGAAACATCTTAATGGAGACTATAAAAAGACAGGCCGCGAAGGCCCGCTTGAGAGCCACTTGACTTAAACCTTGAACCCAATCTGCCCCAAAATAAGCGCCAATAAAAAATGCAATAGCGATCCAAGGAATCACCGTTAGTTGAACATGTCCCGCCTGGTAATATCGCCAAGCTCCCAACAACCCAATCGGAAGTACCAAGATCGCCAGAGAAGTTCCTTGGGCGAGATGCTGAGAATATCCCAGCCAATAAATCATGGCAGGAATCATCACAAGTCCACCACCGATACCGAGGGTACCGCTGCAAACTCCGGAAACAAGACCGATGGTGAGAAGTTTAAGGAGGAGCATTTTGGATGCTTGGTTGATGATTTAGGATTTGGGTTTTGGGTCTTAATTCCCAAAAACCCAAATCCTGATGAGCGGGAGACGGGGCTCGAACCCGCGACGTCAACCTTGGCAAGGTTGCACTCTACCACTGAGTTACTCCCGCAATTTGGCTGCCCTTGTAATGAGGTTACCTATGAAAGTCAACGAGGATTGATGAGAAGTCAAGGTGGAAGGGAAAAATTAACTTTACGGTTCTCTTTCAAAAAATTAAAAGGTGTGACTCAAATAATTTGTCGCCGTCTAGATCTAGAGAAGAACCCAATCAAGGAGGACTTTTTATGAAATGGATCACTTCGATAGTTGCATCACTTATTTTTCCATTGAGTCTCGCCAACGCACTGACCCCCCAAAATCAAATGAGATTTCAAGGGATGGATAAAAATAAGGATGGTGTCATTACGCGTGCAGAATGGTCAGGGAATAATCAGTCATTTCGAAATCATGATTTAAATAATGATGGAATCCTTTCTGGAGCTGAAGTCGCTCCTCTCACTGAGGAGGTTTATCTCAATCGATTCGATGTCCAAGATATCAATAATGATGGCTATATCGCCCGAACCGAATGGCAAGGGACCATAGAACAATTTCGAAATTTAGATGATAATCGTGATGGAAGCCTAACCTCCGTTGAGTTCTATCATCGTCAGGATGAAAAAGATGATCGCTTCGCTAAGTTAGATAAAGATCGTAACCATTATATCTCCCGAAAAGAATGGAAAAACGATCATGAATCTTTCAATCGCATCGATATCAATCGCGATGGATATATCAGTGAACAAGAATTTTATCAAAAAACCACCGAACGTTTTGTTCAGTTTGACCAAAATGGTGATGGCAGACTTTCTCGAAGTGAATGGACAGGAGATACAAAATCTTACCAGGCCTTAGATACCAACGGTGACAAATATATTACTCGAGATGAGTTTTACCGAACCACCACCGTTTCTAAAGATCGTTTCGTTCAATTAGATACTAACAGAGATGGAATTATTTCGAAGAAAGAATGGAAAAGCTCTTCCAGCTCGTTTAGCAATTTTGACATCGATAGAAATGGAGTCATCACCCGTCGAGAATATTATCAAAACCGAGAAGCTCTCTTCGAGGAACTAGATACCAATAATGATAAGGTCATTACTCGACTCGAGTGGAGAGGTAATCGAGAGAACTTCGACCGTCTCGATGTCAATCAGGATCAGATTTTGAACGAGAATGAATTTCTATCCAACAAAAAGCCTGGTTTGTTTGATCAGATCTTCAAAGGGATTTTCGGAAATCAGTAAAGTTCCATGAAACCGAAACTCTTCGTCAGCGGCGACATCGACGGCTTCTTTGGGTTATTTATCGATAACCTCTTGCAACTCATGCTGGTGGTTGTGTTGGGGTCCGCGATCGCGGGGCTCCCTCAAACTTTTATTCTACAAAGAATTCTACCAGGCGCTGCTGTTTCCATCCTAGCCGGAAACCTGTTCTATTCATGGCAGGCCTATCAGCTCGCAAAAAAAACAGGTCGTCAAGATGTGACCGCTCTCCCCTACGGAATTAATACCCCTAGCCTCGTTGCTTTTCTTTTTTTAATCATGGGTCCGATTTATCAGGCAACGGGAAACATCGATTTGACGTGGAAGGCGGGTCTCTTTGCTTGTCTGATCAGTGGCCTGATTGAAACTGCCGGCGCATTTTTTGGTGACTGGCTAAGAAGACACACCCCTCGAGCTGCCCTACTTGCATCACTTGCCGGGATTGCCATTACTTTTATTGCGCTTGGTTTTATCTTTCAGATCTTTGCGGTGCCGATGATCGCACTGTTTCCGATGCTGATCATTCTTTTTATTTATTCGAGTGGCGTCAAACTTCCTCTCGGCTTACCTGGAGGTTTTGTAGCGGTAGTAATCGGTACGGCGATTGTTTGGATACTTAAAGCATTGGGCTACAGCTTCTTCGAATCCCCTACCGTTCATTCTCCACTGGGCTTTTTTCCGCCTCACCCTGTTCCACAAGAACTGTTCTCTTTTTTAACTTCTTCCTGGGGATGGAAATATATGTCGGTGATTTTCCCCATGGCGTTATTTAATTTGCTCGGTTCTTTGCAAAACTTAGAAAGTGCGGAAGCAGCGGGTGATCGGTATGAGACTCGTTCTTCTCTTTTGGTGAACGGTTTTTGCAGCATCTTGGCAGCATTCCTTGGCAGCCCATTCCCTACTACAATTTACATCGGTCATCTTGCTTGGAAACGAATGGGGGCACGGATTGGCTATTCGATTCTCAATGGAACGGTCATCACTTTGTTATGCCTGTTTGGCGCGGTTTCTTTGGTGCTTAAATTCGTTCCTGTCGAGGTGACGTTAGGGATTCTGCTTTGGATTGGAATCGTGATGACGGCCCAGGCCTTCCAGGAGGTTCCGAAAAAACATGCTTTAGGAGTGGCATTTGGACTGATCCCTGCCCTTGCCGCATGGACTCTGATAGTGGTCGAAACTACTTTAAGAAAAGCGGGGACGTCACTCCAAGCGATCGCTCCACAATTTGGAAGTGAGCTTTACATCGACGGGGTGATTTCGCTTAGTCAGGGATTTTTATTAAGTTCGATGATCTTAGCGGCAATGCTGATCTTGGCGATGGAGCGAGAATTTAAAAAAGCATTTGGTTGGGCTTTAGCCGCTTCTTTGTTTTCTTTTGTAGGATTGATTCACGCCTACGATCTCACTGCTACTGGCGTACAAAACCGGTTTGGATTCTTTGCAGCCCCCAACTTTTCTTTCGCCTATTTCTTAGGCGCACTATTTTTATTATATTTGGAATGGAGGAAGAGAAAAACTATTCAAACCTCGACAACACTGCCTGAATAAACTTATAGACGTAGTTAACCCCTGACCCCAACGTAATGAACAATGCAATAATTAATAACGCCCATCCGACTTTTCCAAAATCAATTCCTAAAAATGGGTAATAAACCATGAGACCAATCAGCGCGATGGTCTGGGTCGCTGCTTTCTTTTTTCCCCAATAATCGGCCGGTAGAATAATTTGCTCAGCAGCCGCAATCCCTCGGAGTGCCGTGATCGTCAGCTCTCGTGCTAAGAAAAGGACGACCATCCATGCGGGGATTCTCTCCAATGGAATGAGCATGATCATGACACCCAAAATGAGAAGCTTGTCGGCCAGGGTATCAAAATATTTTCCGAACACACTATTGATATTAAATTTTCTCGCATAATAACCATCCACCAAATCACTCACCCCAGCCAAAATAAAAACCAACGCGGCAATGATCCCCATGAAAAGATTGTGCTCGAGATCTTTTTCCGGTGAGATCTGATGAATCAAAACTAAAACGACCGGAATCAACAGGACCCTGCCGAAAGTAAGGTAGTTGGGAAGGTTAAAATACTCTTGTCTTTTCGCTGAAGTTAAAGCCATACGAGGGCCTATCATCTAGAAGGAAAGCGAAGTTGTCCATGAAAAATTATTATGATTTTATTGTTTTAGGGAGTGGAATTGCTGGGTTGAATGCCGCACTAAAATTGGCGCAACATGGAACAGTCGCTATCTTGACCAAAAAAACCTCGGTAGAATCCAATACCAATTATGCCCAAGGGGGGATCGCCTCGGTCATCGCCTCTTCCGATGATTTCAAATCGCATATTCATGACACCTTGGAAGCAGGGGCAGGATTATGTCACGAAAAAGTGGTTCAACAGGTCGTAGAAGATGGGCCCGAGGTCGTTTCTCAGCTCATTCATTTTGGAGTTCAGTTCTCAAAAAATCAAAAAGGAGAATTTGATCTAGGACAAGAAGGGGGACACAGCCACCGACGAGTGCTGCATGCAGGAGATTTTACAGGACAGGTGATTGAACAGGCTCTGCTCCATGCGATCAAAGAAAATAAAAATATTTCGCTGTTTGAGCATCATATTGCAATCGATCTCGTCACCTCCTCACATTTAGATAATAAGGAACCAAATCGCTGCTACGGGGTTTTTGTCTTAAACAGCCAAAACCAAATGATCGAAACCTTTTTCTCCTCCTCCACCATTCTCTGCACAGGAGGGGCCGGAAAAGTCTACCTCTACACCAGTAATCCTGACATCGCCACCGGAGATGGATTGGCCATGGCTTGGCGGGCAGGGGCCAAAGTCGCCAATCTTGAGTTCGTTCAATTTCATCCCACTTGTCTTTATCACCCTCAAGCTAAATCGTTTTTACTCTCCGAGGCATTACGTGGAGAAGGGGGGATCTTGCGTCTAAGAAATGGGGAGCGATTTATGGAGCGGTACCATTCGAAAAAAGAATTGGCACCGAGGGATGTGGTAGCTCGAGCGATTGATTATGAAATGAAAAAATGGGGAGAAGATTTTGTATTACTCGATATGACTGCGCTGTCCCCTGCCTTTCTGAAAGAAAGATTCCCCAATATTCATCAGCGCCTGAAAGAATTTGGTTACGACATGACCAAAGAACCGATTCCCGTCGTTCCCGCGGCGCATTACATGTGTGGAGGAGTAATGGTAGATAAGCGCGCTGAAACCTCCATTAAAAATCTTTTTGCATGCGGAGAGGTTTCCTTTACCGGACTGCATGGCGCCAATCGATTGGCTAGTAATTCGCTACTCGAAGCAGTTGTTTACGCCAACCTCGCGGCTCAGGCAGCGATTTCATTGAAAAAAGAACCTGTTAAAAATTTTGAAATCAAAAACAGTCCGACTCAAGGAAAAAATTTGGGAGAGGCGATCATCGTCAAACAAAACTGGGACGCGATCCGCCAACTGATGTGGAATTATGTCGGCATCGTCCGCAGCGATTCACGACTACAAAAAGCGGCACGGCGACTTGAGCTGCTTCAGGAGGAGATCAAAGAGTTTTACACCGATTATGCGTTGACTCCTGACCTCCTCGAACTCAAAAACATTGCATGTGTCGCCCAGCTTATCATTCGATCGGCATTGTGGAGAAAAGAAAGCCGAGGGCTTCATTATAATATCGATCACCCTCATCTGATCGAGGCGTATCGAAGGGATACCATCTTAGAACCTTAGCAGCCCTTCCTCGAATTTAATGCTTCCCTTTTCCGTG
>JBGTGJ010000191.1:0-14129 GCA_041746775.1 bacterium | reverse complement strand
TGATATGACGGGCCAAACGGTAGACTAAAGTTTTGGGTAAGTCGGAAATCACCGCAAGCCCCCCCGCCATATCTCCGTAGAGAGTGCAATAACCGACCGCCATCTCGGATTTGTTACCGGTGGAAAGTGGCAGATAACCTTCACGATTGGAAAGGGCCATCAGGATATTACCACGAATACGAGCCTGGATATTTTGCAAGGCGACGTCGACATGGACTTTCTCATCTCTCCATCCCAGAGACTTTTGATAATCATGATAAACGTCGCCGATGGGAATCACTCGATATTGAATCCTAAGCTTTTTAGCCAACGCTTCGGCATGCAGCAAACTCCCTTTGCTCGAAAAAGGGGATGGAAGTGAAACTCCCAAAACGTTCCTTGGCCCACAAGCCTCAGCCGCTAGTAGAGCAACAAGTGAGGAATCGATCCCTCCAGAAAGCCCCATCACGACTTTTCCGAACCCACACTTTCTCATGTAATCTCGAATCCCTAAGACCAATCCTTGATGAATCTGTTCCAAGTCATTTTCTTTGGAGGGGGCTAACGGTCGAAGTTTTTGCAGATCGGTAATCACTAGATCTTCCGAAAAGCTTTTGAGTTTAAGACAAATCCTCCCTTCGGCATCAACCACCGTACTCGTCCCGTCAAAAATAAGGTCATCGTTTCCCCCCACCAAGTTGACATAGACCAGTGGAACACGATGTCGGATCGCCGTTTTGGAAAGAAGAGAATCTCGAGATTTTTGTTTCTCCATGGAATAAGGGGAGGCAGAAATATTGACAAGAAAATCGATCCCTTGCTGCGAAAGCTGTTGGATGGGATCAATCTCATAGATTTTTCTTCCCCAAAAAAGTTCCTCGCTCCAGATATCTTCGCAGATCGACACACCAAATCGAGTGCCATCCAAATGCCACACCAAAGGCCCCTCCCCCGACTCAAAATGGCGGGTCTCATCAAAGACATCATAAGTGGGAAGTAAGGTTTTACGTTGGATTGATTGAACCTTGCCGTCAGATAAAAGCGCCGCGGAATTAAAGACCGATTTTCCGGTGTTCTCCAAATTTGGTTCGGCAAATCCAACAATGGCTGAAATACCCTGAATCTTTTTCGCGATGTCGTGGAGCGCCTTAAGATTGGCCTCGACGAAATGAGGCTTTTCTAAAAGGTCTTTGGGGGGATATCCCGTGATCGTCAATTCTGGAAAAACGACCAAATTGGCCCCTTTTCTTTCGGCCTTTTGGATATATTCGGAAATCTTCTGGGCATTGCCGGTAAGATTACCAATCTGAGTGTTGATCTGGGCTAGAGCGATTCTCATGAAAGATGATTTTAAAACATACTGATTGGAGGAGAACAAGTAACATTATAGAATAATGACGAATGCCGAACAAATCCAAAAGCAGAAATCCTATCTTAGGAATCATCACCGGCGGAGGGGATTGCCCCGGCCTCAATGCCGCGATCCGCGCAGTCGTGCGGCGAGCCGACCGATTGGGATTGAAAATTTATGGGGTGATGCAAGGGTTTAAGGGGCTCTACGAGGGAAAAATACGTCAACTCAATCCATTGGATGTCTCCGGAATTGTTTCGGTAGGTGGAACGATTCTGGGTACCTCTCGATTTAATCCTTTAAAGGAACCCAGAGGGATCGCGCGGATTAAAAAAAATCTATCCCGATATCGGATCAATACCCTGATCAATATCGGAGGTGAAGGGACGATGCGGATGTCTCATCAATTGGAAGAGCATGGCATCCCTTGTATCGGAATTCCAAAGACAATCGATAACGATGTGTGGGGGACCGACTTTACCTTCGGATTCGACACCGCTGTCAGCATCGCCACCGAGGCGATCGATCGACTTCACACCAATGCAGAATCCCATAATCGCATCATGATTTTAGAGGTGATGGGACGACACACCGGATGGATTGCGACCTATTCGGGAATTGCCGGCGGAGCAGACGCCATTTTGATTCCAGAAAAAGTTTTCCCGCTGAGTCGACTGATGGAAATTGTGCAGCATCGAAAAAAAATGGGTAAACATTTCAGCATCATCGTGATTGCCGAGGATGCTAAGATCTTACTCGATGTCGGCACAAAAAAACCAACTTTGATGCAAACCCCGATGGGACAAGATGAGTACGGCCATCTCAAGCTAGGAGGAATTTCTCAGTTGTTAGAAATAGAACTTCGCCAACATCTCAAGATGGAGGTACGTTCCACCATCCTCGGATATGTGCAACGGGGAGGCTCACCTACGGCTCATGATCGGGTTTTAGCAACCCGACTTGGAATTATCGCGGTTGACCTTGCCAAAAAAAACCAGACCGGGAGAATGGTTGCTTTGCAGGGGAATAAAATCACCTCGATCCCACTCACCCAGGTGGTCAAAAAATTAAAATTGGTGAATGAAGAGATTTATAAAGTGGGAGAGGTATTTTTTGGATAGCTGCGTAAAACTTCCGGGCGACTTGGAATAAAACTGACACACGCATCAACATTTTTAAAACGCTCTTTCCATTCTATTAAGGGTTTAGAAGAGAATTTCATTTGGATTTTTTTAGCAATCGTTTCCTCCTGCTCTTCAGATAAAACTTCTATCTCTAAAACCTTCATCAGATTCTGATAAAACTTAGGTTCGAGCGAAGCAACTGCGATCCGTTGCCCATCTTGCGTGGAGTAGATTCGGTAGCGTGCAAGCCCTCCCGATAATAGTGGCAACACCGCCGCGGTTTTTTCACCACCCAAATAACTGCCAAAAAGTTCCAACCCTTCGAAAATAGAAATCTTGAGATGTTTGGCAGCGGGATTTTTCCCATTCGAAAAATGATTCAGTAAAATTTGGAAGACGGCATAAAATCCACCGACGAGATCGGCCAATTGGATCGCTGGGATCTCTTGGGATGAATCAGAAAAAATCAAACTGTAAATTCCCGAATCGATCAAAAAATTTAAATCATGTGCCCCCAATAAATAATGCGGATGCCCTTCGGGATAGCCGTGAAGGCTGGCGTAAAGAATTTTAGAATTAATTTTTGAAGCTACTTTGAATCCCAAACCCAACCGTTCCATCGCTCCAGGACGAAAACCTTCAAGGAGGATATCAGTGGAACGAACTAATTCTAACGTCTTCTGTCTCCCCTCTTCCGACTTAAGATCCACCTTTAAAATTTTCTTTCCGTGCTCAAGATTTTCAAAAGGGGTGTAGCTTGGAAGCAGTTCTGTTTCGTTAGGTGCAACAACACAGCAAACCTCCGCCCCCAGCTTTTGCAAAAGCGTGGTGGCAAAGGGGCCGGGAAGTAGTCGGGAGAAATCGAGGACTTGGATGCCGGTTAGAATTTTTGGAAACATAAAAAAATGAAGGTATTCCGTAGGGGCAATCCCCACGTGGTTGCCCTCCCCGTATTAATTCGGAGAAGGCGGCCACATGGGGACCGCCCCTACATGCAAATTTAAAATGCCCCGTCCCTAGGATTGTAAGGATGGGTCTTCTCCAACTCCTCGATCAATTTCTTAGCCTCTTTATCAAGATGTTTTGGCAGATGAATATCCGTCATGACAATCTGATCCCCCAAACCAGAGCCTGCACGATGCGGAACCCCCTTCCCCTTCAATCGAAACTTCTGCCCCCCCTGAGTACCGGTAGGAATCGTCATCTTTATTTTCCCTTCAATGGTAGGAACCTCAATTTTTGCCCCGTTCACCGCCTCTTCCAGTGAAATGGGAACATGTAGATGAATATCATCTCCTACTCTCGTAAAGTAAGGGTGCGGCCGCACCTTGATCTCAATAAATAAATCTCCCGCGGGCCCATGATCAGGAGAAGGCTCCCCTTTACCAGCTAAACGAACTTTAGAACCTTGATCCACCCCGGCTGGAATTTTCACCTGAATTTTTTCGACCTTCCCTCCTCGTTCAATATTAATCTTGGTGCTGGCACCACGAACCGCGTCGAGAAAATCGATCTCCATGGTATAGATACGATTCGCACCACGAGTGGCAGGACCTGGTCTAAACCCTTTCCCCTTTTTCTTGGAGAATCCCCCCATCCCAAAAATATCCCCAAAGATATCTCCTAGATCTTCGAATCCCCCCCCTTTTCCCCCTTCGCGAGTATACGTGCTGAAATCGAACCCCTGCGAACCGGGACCGTAAGTGGTGTATTGATAATTTCCTTCGGGACGATATCCCCCTCCGGCAAACCCTCCCATCGAACTCATCAGGTCATACTCTTGCCGCTTTTTTTTATCGCTGAGCGTTTCGTAGGCTTCCGAGACTTCTTTAAACTTTTCTTCGGCCGCTTTGTCCCCTTGGTTCACATCGGGGTGATATTTTTTGGCAAGCTGACGATAAGCTTTTTTGATTTCTTCATCGGATGAGGTTTTAGAAACCCCCAACACTTTGTAAAAATCTTTTCCGTTCATGAAAGGAATCCCTGTCTTCGTCGAAAAATATTTAGAAATTAATTGTAGGGTTGACTTCAGTAGACCATTTCCCCGAGCCCGCATTTTATTGATACTGGAACGGAAACGGGGAATTGGTCGACTGAAGTCAACCCTACTTGGTAGCCACCATCAAAGATACTGGATATTGGGCCAAAAGGTGAGAGACTTTCTTAAAGCCAGCAAAGTTGAGCCATCTTTTATATTCTTTCTCGGTGAACACATCCCCATTCTCACTGAAGAGCAACATATTGAGCGCAAAAAGCAGTGGAAGCTCATCCCCCGTTCGTAAATCGTTGGGAATAAAATCAGCAACAATCAATTTTCCACCTGGTTTGAGAGCATCGTAATATTTCTTAAAAAGCTTTCGAGTATTGGCCTCCCCCTCGAGATGACAAACATGACCGAGCAGCACGATATCAAAACTTGAAGTAGCAGATTGGTGTTGATGATAGTCCGCGCCTACAAACTCATACTGCTTTTGCAATCTAAACCGTTGAACAAAGTTTTTAGTTACTTCCAGAACTTCAGGATAATCTAACGCGACGACCTGCGAGGTAGGATCGGTCAAAGCCAGCCCAATGGACCACGCGGCCGATCCACAACCGACATCGAGAATTTTTTGCCCCTTCAAACTTTTGCCTATCCCGATTTTTTTACTCAGGATCAGCGAAGAACTGTAAGAGATTGGAAAAATTCTTTTGACCAAATCTTTAAAGAACTCTTTTTTTCCGGCTAAATCAGATCCATTGGCAGGAGGTTTACCATTTTTGACTGCATCAGAAAGCTTAAACCAGCTTTGAGCCATCCCTTCATTAAAAAGCAGGAAAGAACCCATATAGTCATTCTCCCCTTTGACTAAGAATGCTTTCGCTTCAGGTTCAAGTCGATACATCCCACGAACTTTTGCCAACAACCCCATCCCAACCAAGGCATCCAGCATCATGCGAGTCGATCGGAGCGGAAGCTTTTGGGCACGCGCCACTTTTTCGACCGTTTCATTTCCTTGATGAATCGAAGTGAATAAATCTAATTCGACCGCTGCAGAGAGCAGCAGCGATTTTTCTAAACCCCAGTGAATGTTCTGAATCAGGACAGGTTGGATTTCGAGCGATTTTTGTCTTCCCGGCATAGCCACATTTTAAACGTAGAAGCGAGGATCGGCCAAGAAATATTTCATGATATCGAAAGCTTGGTAGAACCTCTCAGGTGCAGGTAAAAGAGTTGACACTCTGTAAAAAAGCCGGTTAGCGTCCGCCACCAAATTTTTCGACAGAAAATTCTCCCGATATTCGATACACGATAAACGATACACGAAAACTTGCGATGAAAACGCCTTACCGAGGCTAAATTTACTTTCGTGTATCGTGTATCGGAAAAATTTTGCTGTCGCAAAATTTCGGGCCGGTAGCTCAGTCGGTAGAGCACTGCCCTTTTAAGGCAGGTGTCCTGGGTTCGAATCCCAGCCGGCTCACCACCTGTCCCCATCGTCTAGTGGCCTAGGACATCGCCCTTTCACGGCGACGGCATGGGTTCGACTCCCATTGGGGACGCATCAATAAAAAAAAAGGGGCACCCGATTTTGGGAGCCCCTTTTTTTTGACTCTTCCGGTTCGAACACACCGGCTTTGCCGGTGACGTTCTACGTGCTACGCCCTGTACCGGATGGTGCAGGGCGTAGCCGCACCCTTAGTCCCAGTGGGACTAAGGGTGATCCCAGTGGGCACAAAGGGTACAATCCATCTAGCCTTATCCTCAGAGCTTAACTATAATTTTCACTTTTTTTTTAGTGGTTTCCAAACGTTTCTGACACCGTTTTTCCAGGAGGGTTTTCAGATTGCTGAAGAAGACGTGAAGATCCGTGGACCCGGAGATTTTCTTGGGACTAGGCAGTCAGGGCTACCGGAATTGAGGATTGCAGATATCATTCGAGACTATAAGGTTCTGCAGATCGTGCGTGAAGAGGCTTTTCAGTGGTTGGAGCACGACCCACAACTCAAGAGTCATCCGCCTCTGCGTGAGACTTTGATCAGGCGATGGGGGGAGAAGCTGGCGCTGGCCGCGGTTGGGTAAGATTAAGACAGCGTGAATTTTTCCTCAGTCCTAAGAACCCTCAGAAGCTTCTTATCCAGAGTCCATACTTTCGCCTTTAAGTCAAATCGATTGGTTGCTATGGTCGAGCCAACTGATTACAAAAAGACCTTATCCTAACGAGGAAGTGACGGTTACCTATGAAAAGTAACAAAAAGAATGAAGTTCGGTCTTCTAAGAAATTGCCAGAGAAATCCAAGCTATCTATGCAGACCAAAGAAAAAGCTCTCATCATTGAAGATGAGGGCATAGAAAAAGAACTCTCTGAGCCTTCTTTTTGTATTGTAGGGATCGGAGCGTCGGCTGGAGGGCTCGAAGCTGTTACAACGCTCCTCCAGCATATTCCTGCTGATTCGGGAATGGCCATTGTTTTGGTTCAGCATCTGTCTCCGACACATAAGAGTATGTTGACTGAAATTCTATCCAAGAAAAGCGCCATACCGGTTACAGAGGCAATCGATGGGATGAAAGTGGTCCCAAACCATTTCTACATAATTCCCCCCAACGCTAGTATGACTATTGAGAACGACTCCCTTCATCTTCATCAAAGGCAGTCTGACGCCCATCAGCAAAATCTGCCGATTGATCTTTTCCTTACCTCACTCGCCGAGTATCGAAAGGATAAAGCGATCGCCGTCATTCTTTCAGGGACCGCCTCGGATGGCTCCCTCGGCGTCAAAGCGATCAAAGGCTATGGGGGAATCACTTTCGCTCAAGATGAAACCGCAAAATTCGATATGATGCCTAAGAATGCCATTGCCACGGGCTCTATCGATTTTATTCTGTCGCCAGAAGGAATAGCGAAGGAGTTGGTAAACCTCAGCAGCCATCCTTATATTAACCCCAAAGCGAACATCGATGAAGTCATCCCAGAAGCGGATATCTTGCGTCAAATTTTAATGTTGATGCGCAAGAGCGCGAGAATTGATTTCACAAACTACAAAATTACTACCCTTAAACGTCGTATCCTCCGGCGCATGATGTTGAATAATATTGACACTTTAAAAAAGTATCTCAGTCATCTGATCGGCCACCCGAAAGAAATCGAGATTTTATCGCAAGAAGTTTTCATCACCGTCACGTATTTTTTCAGGGATCCTGAGATCTTCGAAGCTCTTCGCCGCGATATTTTCTCCCATTTGGCTAAAACCTTACCGCGGAAAGAACCCATCCGGATATGGACGACAGGTTGTTCCACGGGTGAGGAGGCCTATTCTCTGGCTATCAACCTGCTTGAGTTTTTGGAAGCGGAAGATAAAGCGAATACTCCGGTCCAGATATTTGCCACGGACATTATGAATTCTTCGATAGAATACGCGCGTCTCGGAATTTACCCGGAAAATATCACAAGCGCTGTTTCGCCCGAAAGGCTTAAGAAGTTTTTTAGGAGGACTGAAAAAGGTTATCAGATCAACAAATCGGTCCGCGACATATGCATCTTTGCCAAGCAAGATCTCACCGCGGACCCTCCTTTTTCAAAGCTCGATCTCATCTGCTGCCGAAATCTGCTTATTTATCTGGATCACGCCGCGCAAAAGAGGATCATACCCATCTTTCACTACGCGTTAAATCCAGAAGGCTTTCTCTTATTGGGGCAATCGGAAAGCATAGCCTCTTTCTCGAACCTGTTCAGTGCAGTCAATAAGAAGGCAAAAATTTATTCAAAGATCAACGTTCAAAAACCGCCTCAACTTATCCTTCCCGGACGAACGCCCTCGCGGGAGATTTCCGAGATATGGAACCCAATACTCCTGACGGCTGCTCCGAGTTTGGCCGATATCCAAAAGGAGGCGGACCGTCTCGCTCTTAAAATGGCCGACCATACTGGCATCGTAATCAATGAGGCGATGGAAGTAATCCAGTTTCGTGGCGACACTAGCCGGTATCTAAAGCATGCATCAGGAACGGCGAGTTTGAACCTCTTCAAGATGGTTCCGGATAAGCTTTTTGTAGAGATCCGTAACGCGGTCAATAAAGTTGCTGAGAAAGACGCTTCCGTTAGCACCGGATCCATCCGAGTGAGGTACGATGAAAGAACACTCGATACCTCTATCCGAGTGATCTCTTTCAGGGCGCCCCTTAAGGGCCAGCGCTACTTTTTGATCGTCTTTGAAGGGCCCGCTTCACCCGTTTTACAAAAGCCTGAAATTAAGATCGAGCTCAAGCCCGGCAAAGGTAAGACGCCTTCTTCCAGCAAAGATCTGGAACAGGAGCTTGAATCGACCCGGCTACATTTGCAGGGACTCATTGAAGATAAAGAAGCCGCCAATGAGGAACTGCAAGCGGCCAATGAAGAGATCTTATCCACCAACGAAGAGTTGCAAAGCCTGAACGAGGAATTTCAAAGCGCGAATGAAGAGTTGGAGTCTGCCAAAGAAGAGCTCCAGGCTACCAATGAAGAGATCACTACGCTTAACGACGAGCTTCAAAGCCGCAATGTCCAACTCACTGAACTTAATGACTTCCATATCAACTTGATGAATAGCGTCGAGCTGCCACTGGTTATGGTTGGCCGCGATCTTAGGATTCGCCGCTTTACTCCTACTGCGGAAAAAGTTTTGAGACTTATTCAAAGCGATATGGGTCGACCGCTAAGTGATCTTCAATCTGACATCGACTTGCAGGGCCTTGATGCCATGATGCTTCAAGCTATGAATTCTAGGCTTCCGAAGGAGCTTGAGCTTCAGAGCCAGAAAGGCCAGTGGTACAAGATACAAATCCGTCCCTACAAGACGAGTGACGATAAAATCGACGGAGCCGTCGTCACGTTTTTCGATGTGACCAAGCTTAAAGCCTATAGCGCCTACCGAGAAGCTATTTTCCAAACCATGCGTCAGCCTTTTCTTGTTCTTGACGCCGCTTTAAGAGTCAAGAGCGCGAATAAAGCGTTTTATGAAACCTTCCAAGTTAAACCGGAAAATACCCTCAAAAAACTCATTTTTAATTTGGGAAACGGTCAGTGGAATATTCCTGCGCTTCGCGGATCTTTAGAAGATATTCTGCCCAAGAAAACTATAGTTTCAGACTTCGAGGCGCAACTGGATTTCCCGCAGATAGGGCAAAAGATGATGCTTTTAAATGCCCGTCAGATAGAGGAGGAGGCTGAGGGTGGAGAAGAAGACTCTATTCTACTAGCCATTGAAGATATTACCGATCGTAAGCAAGTCGAACGGGCCACCGCCTTGCTTGCTGCCGTTGTAGATTTCTCAGACGACGCGATCATCAGCCGAGATCTCAACGGCGTTATCATTAGTTGGAATAAAAGCGCAGAGCGCTTCTTCGGTTACACAGCCGAGGAAGCTATCGGCCAATCACTCAATTTGATTCCACCGGACAAGCTGCAAGAAGAGAATGAACTTAACGAGAGGCTAAAGCGCGGTGAACATATCGATACCTACGAAACCACGCGGGTCCACAAAGACGGTTATCTGGTGGAAGTATCTCTGACGTTATCGCCCATCAAAGATGCCGACGGCCGCGTATTGGGCACATCGAAAATTTTTCGCGACATCACTGAGCGCAGGGAAGCCGAATTGGAAAAAACGATCTTGGAAACGATGGAAGAGGAACAGCGCCGGATCGGGCAAGATCTGCATGATGGTTTGTGCCAAGAATTGGCGGGTGTAGCGCTCTTGGCAAAAGCGTTGTCGAACTCGCTGTCTACGAATGCAAGCGACCAATCGGCCCGGGCCTCCGATATTGTGAAGCTGATCAACGACTCTATCGATCATACACGCGATTTGGCAAGAGGGTTATCGCCGGTGGAAATTGAAGTGGATGGTCTTATCCCTGCCCTGCAAACCTTTGCCTCAACAATTGAAAGGATTTATAAGATTTCATGTGTGTTTACTAGTGATGAAAGTGCCGAGGTCCTGCACCAGTATTCGTCGAGCCTGGCCATTAACCTTTACCGGATTACCCAGGAAGCGGTGAGCAATTCCATTAGGCATGGGAAGGCCCAGCGATTGGTGATCACCCTTGCTTTTTTCCAAGACCACGGGCTCCTGACTATTCAGGACGATGGAATTGGATTTCAGGATCAAGATGAGAAAAAGCGGGGTCTCGGACTGCGCAGTATGCGCTATCGAAGCAGAACCATTGGCGCGCAGTTTAACATAAGCCAAGGCGCGGGCGGAGGAGCACTTGTTTCCTGCTCATTTTAGCATACGAGCTGGGGAATGTATCGCGAGCCTGAAAGGTAATGGGATTTTCGCGTGACACCTTTTATTTCTTTTTCTACTCTTCAAAAACGCCACTCCATTTTCTCTTCGACCCTTTTTAAGATTTAGGCATTCCGTTCGAAAAGAAACTCCCGGAGTAAAAATGGGATTTCTAAATTGGCAAAATGGATTTTAGATTATCTTTCACTAGCTTCTGCGTGTGCCTGGCACCCTGGATTATTTCGTGAAGTGAAGAGTTCAAATCTCCATCACCTTTTCACCATAATCTTTGATTGCAATAAAACTATCATCAAAAAGCCCTGCCGAAAATATCTCAACTCTTTGCAAGTAAGAGCAAAGTTTTCTGATGCCTTCCGCATCCGGAACTTGGAAGGCTTTCCTTCTTTTCGCATTATGGGAAAATCTATTCTTCAGTCGCCCATAAACATAAACAGCATTGTGAATGGGTAGAAATCAAAGATATCCAACACCTTCCCCCATTGATATTATATTTGAAAGGCCGCTCGAGAACTGCCTTGAAGGAGAATAAAATGCCTTTGCTTTCGGAAGTAGAGATCCTTATTAATGCAGGTTCTGGGAGCAAAAATAAGGAAGAAGAGACTCGCCTCATTTCAGATGTGTTTAAATCGAATGGTATCAAAGCCCATTTCTTGCTCGCCCGAAACGGTCCAGAATTGCTTAAGCTTGCCGAGCGTTCGGCCCGCGGCAAGACGGAGACAATCATCGCGGGAGGCGGAGACGGCACCGTCAGTACCGTTGCGGCAGCGATTTTAGGCACCTCCAAAAGGCTTGGAGTGCTCCCCCTCGGAACACTCAATCATTTTGCGAAGGACATGCACATCCCACTCGATATTGAGAGCGCGACACGCAACATTATTTCGGGACAGAGTGTCACGGTAGATGTTGGTTCAGTTAATAAGCGCATATTCGTCAATAATTCGAGTTTAGGTCTTTATCCGAACGTCGTTCACAATCGCGAAAAGCAGCAGAGATTAGGGCTTGGTAAGTGGCCCGCGTTTTTATGGGCCACGCTTCGGGCGCTGGTTCGTTATCCATTATTGAGCGTACGTTTTAACGTAGACGGGACAGAAACCATTAGTCGCACGCCCTTTGTCTTCATTGGTAATAATGAATATAAAATGGACCTTTTTAATATTGGCTCGCGCGAGTCGTTGAAACGGGGGCAATTGAGTCTTTATATCGCACCCCTTACCGGTCGTGCTGGACTGGTGGGCCTGGGACTAAAGGCTTTTATAGGTCGTTTGAGCGATGGAAAGAACTTTAAGGCGCTGCTCGCCCAAGAGCTTTGGGTGGAGCCAAGCCAAAAAAGTATCCGGGTGGCAATAGATGGAGAGGTGTCGGTTATGGAAACGCCGCTGCATTACTTAATTCATCCCAAAGCATTGCATGTGATCGTGCCAAGGGAAGCGGTTAAAAATCCCCAGGAGAGCCCTTAGCATGCGCACGATCGTCCATCTATCCGACCTCCATTTTGGGGCCACTGACGATGCGATTATGAGTCCGCTGAGAGATATTGTCCGAAAGATAGGACCGGATTTGATCGCCGTCTCCGGTGATCTCACCCAACGCGCCCGCACGCGGCAGTTTCAAGCCGCACGAGAATTTTTGGACGCCCTTCCCAAGCCGCAACTCATCGTGCCGGGCAATCACGACATCCCGGCTTATAATTTATTTTCTCGCTTCTTTCATCCGCTAGACAAATATCGCCGCTATATCACGGCGGAGCTACGGCCCTTTTATGCGGATGAAGAACTCGCAATAGTGGGCGTCAACACAGCGCGATCTTGGACGATCAAAGGGGGACGCATCAATACGGCGCAGGTGGCCTGGATAATCGAAAAACTAGGACAACTGCGCGAAGGTATCACCAAAATTGTTATTTCTCACCACCCCTTCGAACTGCCGCCAAGCTACAAGCCGGAAGATTTAGTCGGTCGATCTCGGATGGCGATGGAATTGCTCGCCAGCAACGTGGATATATTTCTGGCGGGTCATCTTCATTTCGGTAACACGGGACAAAGCGTCCAACGTTTAAACATCCAGGGAAATAATGCTCTTATTATCCAGGCGGGCACCGCCACATCTTACCGCATGCGGGGCGAAACGAATTCTTTCAACGTCATTCGTATTGATCACCCGAGTATCACGGTCGAGCGCCTGCAATGGGTTGCAGAAACGAGCGTCTTTAATATCTGTAGCACGGAGCGTTTCCTTCAAACGAAGAATATTTGGTCGCGGAAATAAGATAAACGTGAGCCGCTTTCGATTGCCTCCCAGCGATCACGGCGGCGGAAGATCATGTGCATTGATTCAGGCATCAGACAACAAAGCCTTGGCCAGGAAAACCATCAATGAAATGAGGGTAAAGATGTCTGGAACAATTCGGCCTTGTGGTTCATAAGAATTCTCAGTTTCTCCCTAAGAGAGAGGAAATCATCCCTCCGGCAGAATGTTTTTGCAGCTCTTCCTTTTCTTCTTCCATGTGAACGCCCAACGGCCCTGATTTACCATCGAGACCTTTTTTAGCCTTGGGGAATAAATCCTCTTCCTCTTCCTCAATATGGTGCATAACGCCTTCCCGAAGAACCTTGAATTTAGCTTCGAAAACTTCGTCCCCCACGTGGAGTTTTTTCAGCTCATCGATTAAACGCTTAACGATGAGATGTTCTTCGAAGGCTTCTGCCACCAATTTCTTGTCCTTCGCTTCAATGCATTCTTTTACCTTTGGATAGAAAAGATCTTCTTCGACTTTGGCGTGGATTTCCAGATCATTGAAGATCTGTTCGACAATTTTTTCTTTCTTCTTACTGGGCCTATCGCCTAGACCTTGATATTCCTTGAAAAGAGCTTTTACTTTTTTGTGATCTTCTTTCAACATGGTGAATGGATTCATAGGAATCTCCTTTAGTGTTTTATCAAATTTTCAGAAGCCATTGCGGGAGATTTATACATATCTCGCTTGTGCCCGTAATTTTTCGGATTATAAAGTTCTCTCTGCGAAACTTTCTTCTCCTCCGGAGCGGTGGAGACTTGGCGACGAGTTTTTAAATACTTAACAACTCCGATTGCTACGCCTGCCAAGGCAATCGTTCCGGCACCTATCAAAACATTATTTTTATTTCGAAGGATAAAATGTCCCATGCGAGCGGTCGTTTTTAAAATATTATTCATGATTATTTCTCCTTAGCTGCCAATTCTACCGAATATGAAGAGGATGAGAGGCGGAAGCGCTAAATTTGGAATGCGATGGCAGGCCTGGGATACAGTTCCCAATTGTTTTATGCTTGCTTCCGAATAAACCATCCAGCAATCAAACCCACACCTGCTGCAATCAGCAAAGTCTGCACGGGGTGAGATCGGATGTGCCCTTCAACCTTCGCACTCACTTCGGT
>JBGTGJ010000190.1:0-11277 GCA_041746775.1 bacterium | reverse complement strand
GTTTGAGTTAAAAAATCGGGAATTCCATGAAAAGCTGGATCAATACTTTTTTGAATATTGTTTTTTGGGGTTTCTTTGTCGTTTCTTCGATCGTTTTTATTTTCATTGCGGCGATTCTTCGTCTCATCACCGCCCCCTTCGATCCTAATCGAAAGATTTTACAACAGTTCTCCTGTTTTTGGGGATCGCTCTATCTCTGGGTCAATCCTTTCTGGTCGGAACGGGTCTATGGTCATCAAAATGTTGATCCGAACAAAACGTACGTGATGGTTTCCAACCATGAATCGATGGCCGATATTCTTTTAGTTTTTCGGAGTTTTTTGCATTTTAAATGGGTTTCCAAGAAGTCGCTCTTCAAGGCTCCGCTCTTAGGATGGAATATGTGGCTGAATGGTTATGTGCCGATCGAGCGCGGAGATGTCGAAAGTCGGGAAAAGTGCCTCGCTCTATGTCGAAACTGGTTAGAGAAGGGATCTTCTGTTTTCTTTTTTCCTGAAGGGACCCGCTCTTTCGATGGAAAGATGAAACCATTCAAGACAGGGGCTTTTCGTTTGGCGATTGAAAGTGGGACCGATATTTTACCGATGGTGATTCGTGGTAGTCGTGAGGCGATCCCAAAACATTCGATGATGATTTACCGCAACTCGAGTATGGGGCTTGAGATTCTTCCATCTATTTCGGTTCAAGGATTCGATCGAAATCGAATCGAAGAGGAATCTAAACGACTTGCCGAGCTCGCTTTTGAAAAGATCGATGCGGCACTTTAGTGTCATTGTACTACCTTCAATAAAGGAGACTGATCATGAGTGCACCTCATCTTCATTTAATCTTAAACCATATTCCCATTCTTGGTACTGTCTTTGGTTTTCTTATTTTATTGATCGGTCTTTTTAAGCGCAGTCGTGACATCAAAAATACCGGGTTGCTTTTGTTTGTGCTTGCCGCACTGGTAGCTATTCCGGTGATCATGTCGGGCGAAGAATCCATTGAAATTGTCAGAGAGCTCCCTGGTGTGACACATGATCACATTCATCAGCATGAAGAGGTTGCGGAAGTTTCCTTTATCGCGATGGAAGTTTTAGGAGGATTGGCCCTGTTAGCGATGTTGCTTTCCCTTCGTGCCAAAGGGACCCCTCACTGGATGATCATGCTCTGTTTTGCGTTATCGATGCCCGTGATCGGCTCGATGGCCTACACCGCCGATTTGGGGGGACAGATAAGGCATATCGAGATTCGGCCTGATTTTGGAAAAGAGCTGTTGAGTACGCCGAAGACTTCTAAGATGTAAGAGAATCATGGGGATTGAATTACGATTTCTTTCGCATAGTCTCGTTTAAAATTCTAAAAACCCCTTTGGTTTTTTCCCAAAGATTGCCGGTGAGATTTTTGCAGAGGTATTTGAAGGTTTCATAGAGCTTTTTGTCATACCCAAACCACCAAAAGTCTCGAAGTTGGGGAAGAAAGTTTTCGTGAATGTGTTGGACATGGACTAGTTCCATCAAACCTAATTTACCGTGGGTCCTTCCAAATCCACTATTCTTCACCCCTCCCCAGGGAGTTTGACTGATGGCATAGGAGTAGGTGCATTCGTTAACTGAGACGGTTCCAGCATGGATTTTTTTTGCTAGATCTTTTCCGCGTTTAAGATCTTTGGTCCAGACCGAAGCAGAGAGTCCGTAGATCGAATCGTTGGCGAGGGCGATTGCCTCGGATTCCGACTTAAACTTCATGATCGGAAGCAAGGGGCCAAAGGTTTCTTCTTTCATGCAACGAAAGGAATGATCGACTCCCGTCAACACCGTTGGCTCATAAAAATATCCGCCAAGAAGAGATGGACGCATTCCTCCCGTGAGTATCATTGCCCCTCGTTTCTTGGCATCTTCTACCTGCTCCTCGACAATCCTTAATTGATTTTCGGTGGTGAGTGGGCCGATCTCGTTTTCTGGATCGGTTCCAACCCCCTGTTTTAATTTTTTGGTATGCTCCACGACGCGCCGAGTGAACTCATCCGCGATCTTCTCATCGACATAGACTCGTTCCACCGAGGCACAGATCTGCCCTGAATTGGAAAACGCCCCCCAGACCGCTCCGCGTGCGGCGTTCTCCAGATGGGCGTCGGCGCAGACAATCATCGGGTCTTTTCCACCAAGCTCCAAAGTACATGGGATCAATCGCTCGGCACATTTTGCCATCACCATTTTTCCGACTCGGACACTTCCGGTGAAAATCATTTTATTAATGGAAGCATCGAGCAAAGCTTGACCGGTATCTGCTCCGCCGGGGAGATGAGTGAAGACCCCCGAGGGGAGCCCTGCTGCTTTGAAGATCTCTTCGATTTTTATTCCGACTAGAGCGGCGGCGTCGGCTGGTTTGAGCATCACACAATTTCCCACCATCAGTGCCATCACCACTTCGCTCATCGGGATGGAGAAGGGGAAATTCCACGGCGAAATAATTCCGATCACTCCCAGTGGGAAGTAATAGACTTTTGATCGTCTACCGAGAAGGTTGGTGACACCAAGAGAGATCGATTCTGGTTTGAGCAAGCGTTCGGTGTTTTTGGCATAGTAGGAAATGAGATCGCAGATAGGAAAGAGGTCTGCAGAGAGTACTTCAACTAGAGGTTTTCCGCAATTTTGAGAAATCACCTGAGCGATTTCATCCAAATGATCCAAGATGTACTGTCTTGCCTTGAGAAGATAAGTCCCACGCTCTCGGTAAGATAATCTAGCCCAAGCGGGAAATGCCAACTGAGCCTTTTTAGCAAGTTCAGCCACTTTGGTAAGAGAATAGGTCTCGACTTCTCCTAATGTTTCGAGGGTGGCTGGGTTTTTGGAAATTATTTTTTCGGTGGATGTTCCCATTTGAGTTTTGATTCTAACAAATAAAATGAAGAATTTAAAACTGAAACCATTGACGAACTCCTTCTGTTCCCTTTAAAACCCCCTATCATGAAAACACTCGCCCTTATCGCACATGATGGAAAGAAGGCAGAGATGGTTGCCTTCGTCAAAGATAACCTTCGACTGATCCGTAAATTTAAAATAGTTGCAACCGGTACTACCGGAAAATTCCTCCAGGAAGCTGGTCTTAAAGTGAGCAAAATGGAGAGTGGTCCTCTGGGTGGCGATGCCCAGATCGCGGCAAAGATTGTGCAAAATCAAATTAATGGGGTGATTTTTCTACGAGACCCTTTGGGGATTCATCCGCACGAGCCCGATATCTTCATGCTGCTAAGATTGGCGGATGTTCATAATATTCCACTTGCGACCAATCATGCCTCGGCGAAGATCTTGATTCGGGGATTATAATCGGAAAATTACTTCGGCACCTTTTCCCAATCCTTCAAAAATCTATCCATCCCAATATCGGTGAGAGGATGTTGGGTGAGTTGACGAATCACACTCAACGGAACGGTGGCAACATCCGCACCGATCATAGCAGCTTCTAAAAAGTGAATAGGGTGGCGGATGGAGGCGGCCAGAATTTGGGTTTTGATTTGGTAGTTGTTGTAGATGGTTCGAATTTGTTTGATGAGGTCCATTCCTATCTGTGAGATATCATCCAGGCGACCGATAAACGGGCTGACATACGTGGCGCCAACCTTTCCCACTAACAATGCTTGATTGGCGCTGAAGACCAGTGTGACGTTCGTTTTGATTTTTTCCTCAACGCAAACCTTGAGTGCCTTCAATCCTTCAACCGACATGGGCAACTTGATGACGATATTTTTGTGAATCTTGGCATACTCTCGGGCTTCTTTCAGCATCCCCTGATGTTCTAAGCTCACCACTTCGGCGCTGATCGGTCCGTCGACGATCTTGACGATCTGTTCTAAAACATCGCGGAATTTCTTGCCGCTCTTGGCAACTAGAGAAGGATTGGTAGTCACTCCATCCAAAATCCCCATGGACTGAGCTTCTTGGATCTCTTCAACTATAGCAGTGTCGATGAATATTTTCATGGGGCCCCTTATTATATTTTTATTATTTCACCCACCCCTACAATCTTTCGCGGAGGGGTGTCTTGAGGACACCTTCGGAAGAATGACTTAGTGAGAACCGGTACAGCGGCACGACGGTCTTATTGTCTCTTAATTTGCGATGCAAGGCTTTTATCGAGGCCCCTTTGACGGGATGGATATAGTCGGGAGCGATCTCGAGTAGTGGTTCTAAAACAAAGCGGCGCAAATGAAGTTGGGGATGGGGGAGGGTCAAAGAATCGGTCCGAATGATCTCATCATCGAAGAAAAGTAGGTCGAGGTCGATGGTGCGGGCGCCCCATTTATCGGTGCGGACACGCCCCAGTATGTTTTCGATATTTTGCAGAAGTTGGAAAAACCGGATCGGGTTAAGCGAGGTTTTTACTTTGACGACACAGTTGAGATACCAATTCTGTTTTTCATTTTTCAGCGTGAGTGGTTCGGTTTCATAGAAGTGAGAAAGTCGGCCGATCGTAACTAACGGATGCTCTTCCATCAGCCGGACCGCTTCACAGATATTTTTGAAACGGTCACCAAGATTACTGCCAATAGCGATTAAGACTTGGTGATTCATATTCACTTTCTATTTGATTTCTCTCTCTTGAGATTAGGGACAAAACTTGGTGAAGTCAATCTTGGAGGTTGAATATTTTTCTCTTTTCTTCAGGCAATTTCTGTTCCAAGTTCATGATGCGGTGAGTAAAATTCGAACATCGAACTTCGGACATCGAAGATCGTTTTTTTATTATTGAAAAGGATTGAGTTATGACGCTGATTAATGAAAATTATTTAAAACTAAAAGCGGGGTATCTGTTTCCGGAGATTGGTCGCCGAGTCAAAGCGTTTCAAGAAAAAAATCTCAAGGCAGAGATCATTCGGTTGGGGATTGGAGATGTGGTGTTGCCACTCGCTTCGGCGATTGTCGATGCGATGAAACGTGGTGTGGAAGAGATGGGGACTAAAGAGGGATTCCACGGTTACGGCCCCGAACAAGGGTACGATTTTTTAATCGATGCAATCTTAGAGCATGATTATCGTTCGCGAGGGGTTCAACTCAAACCGAGTGAGGTTTTTGTTTCGGACGGATCGAAATGCGATACCGGAAATATTCAGGAGATATTTTCCATCCAAAATCGGATCGCCATTATCGATCCTGTTTATCCGGTTTATGTTGACACCAATGTGATGGCAGGGCGAACCGGTTCTTTCCAATCCTCAGGTCATTATGAAGGAATCACCTACCTTCCGGCCCACGCTGAAAATAATTTTGCTCCTCCCCCCCCCAGCGACAAGGTCGATCTGGTTTATCTTTGTTCCCCGAACAATCCGACCGGCGCGGCGATGACTCGCGAAGATCTGAAAAAGTGGGTCGAGTATGCAAAAAAACATCAGGCAGTCTTACTGTTTGATGCTGCTTATGAGGCTTTTATCACGGATTCTTCGATCCCCCATTCCATCTATGAGAGTGAAGGGGCGGATGAAGTGGCGATTGAGTGTCGCAGTTTTTCCAAAACAGCAGGGTTTACGGGGACCCGTTGCGCGTTTCTGGTCATTCCTGAAAAATTAAAGTGTCAAGATTCCAGTGGAAATCTCGTTCAACTCAACCCACTGTGGAATCGTCGACATACTACGAAGTTCAATGGCGTTTCCTATCCTGTCCAGAGAGGGGCCGAGGCTTGTTATTCCGCCCAAGGAAAAAAGCAGATCGGTGAACAAATTAATTATTACATGGCGAATGCGAAATTGATCCGAGAAGGATTGAGCAAGGCCGGCTTTCAAGTTTACGGCGGGATTCATGCCCCCTACATCTGGCTTAAAACTCCAAACGGGATTGATTCATGGTCATTTTTTGACAAGCTACTTTCCGAAGCCCATGTTGTGGGGACGCCAGGGGCCGGGTTTGGTCCTTCCGGTGAAGGGTATTTTCGTCTCAGTGCATTTGGATTTAAGGAAAAAATTCAGGAGGCGTTGGAGCGGATTCAATCGAAGGTGCATTTGTAGCTAGTAATCCATGATGTCGACTAACTCCGAATGAAAACTCTTTCCATCTTGGTATCCCAATTCAAAAATCGATTGGAGATATTCTGGAGCAAAAGTGACATAGCTTAACAGATCACTGCCGGTCTGTGGATCAATATCCAAAACTCGCATCAACATCTTTTCAAAAGTAGAAAAATTAAATTTTTGTTTTTTGGCCTTTTGCGCCCAATGAATAAAAAGAGTGCTGATGGAATGAGACGGTTTAATTTCTACCGCCTTGATATTTCTCAACCCGCGATTGGCGATATCGACGGTTAATTTTTCTTTCGCCATTGCTTGATTGAGACGCTTTAAATAGTCATTGCCGTAAACTTTTTCGCTGGTCTCGACGATGGTGTTGATCCTTTCTAGTTGCTCCATGTCATATTCAATTCGATCTAAAAATACTCCATTCAACATTCGCCCCATCTGCAAGGCAATCGTTGGCTCTTGGTTGAGGTGATGTGATTTCATCTTTTTGGGAGCGATATCTGTCGGAGAGCGATATCTTAATCCTATGACAATGATTCGATCGGCCCCCAGCTGAATCGCAGGGGACATCGGAGTAAAGAGCCGAAGCCCGCCATCGGCAAAATAGACATCTCCAATCTTGATCGGAGGGAAAATAATCGGAAGAGCTGCGGAGGCCAAGGCATGTTCGACAGAGATAGGTTCTTGGTAAGTTTTGTAATGCCCTTGATAAATCGCATTTTGATTTTTTTCTAAAAATAATTCGTGTCGGCCGTTTTGAAGATTGGTGACATTGATCGCAACGGCATCAATCAGACCACTATGAACATTTTTAGAGATCTGTTCCCACGGGATTAGTTTCGTTAAAAAATTTCTGAGCGGTGTCGTATCTAAAAAGGAATGGAAGTGAGGCCCTTTCCGATTGGCGAGTCGAAATGGGTTGAAGGTAAATAAATTGCGTAAGATGCCGCCAATCGTTGAGCCCAAGAAATGAGTTGTCGCCCCCAAATCGCGGCGATAGATATCTTCTTGCTGAACGCTAAACCAAAACTCTTTAATTTTTTCCGCCTGCATTTTTGGATCTTCCGCCAATGCCGCCATGGCGGAGGTGTTCAGAGCCCCAACGCTGGTTCCGGAATAAATATTAAAAGATTTTTTGATCAGCTTTTGCGAAAGGCCGGTGCGAATGTAATAAAGTACGCCAGCCTCATAGGCCCCTCGCGCTCCACCGGCAGATAGTACTAAGGCAAGTTTATCCATAATTTATAAAAAGAAGAAGCAAAGAAATAGAATTGATTGTCCCCGAATAATTCTTTGCTTCTTCTTTATATCTTATTTTTCCTCTATTAGCGAACGTTTAAAAAACTATCTTTTGCGGCACGTAATGTTTTGGCGATCTCGTTTTCTCCATGAGTGAGAGAGACAAACCATGCTTCAAAAGGGGAAGGGGGGAGATAGATCCCTCGTTGTAACATCTGTTGAAAAAATTTTGTAAAGAGTGAGGTGTCGGACTTTTCCGCTGTTTCTAAATTTTCTACCGGACTGCGATGAAAGAATAAAGAAAGCATCCCACAAGTATAGGGGACTTGAACTTCGAAACCTGCTTGATTTGCCGCTTCCTTTAAGCCTACGGCCAGACGTTCGGTCTTTCTTTTGAGTTTTTGATGGGCCTTAGGAGTAGAAATGAGTTTTAAGGTTGCGAGTCCAGCAGCCATGGCAACCGGATTTCCAGATAATGTTCCTGCTTGATAAACTCCTCCTTCGGGGCTGACGAGTTTCATGATGTCAGCTCTTCCTCCATAAGCCCCCACCGGGAGACCGCCGCCGATAATTTTTCCCAACGCCGTTAGATCCGGCTCAATCTGATAGAGTGTCTGAGCCCCTCCTAGGTCGACGCGAAATCCGGTCATCACTTCGTCAAAGATCAACAGAGCTCCGATTTTTGAACAAAGTTTTCTCAACCCTTCTAAAAATCCTGCTTTAGGAAGGATGCACCCCATATTTCCTGCGATCGGTTCGACGAGAATAGCGGCCAAATCGGTGCGATGTTTTTGAGCCAATCGTTCTACTTCTTCTAAATCATTATAAGGGGCGACCAAAGTATGCTGGGCAAACTCCTTCGGAACGCCAAGGCTATCGGGCCGCCCACTGGTCAGTGCCCCCGAGCCGGCTTTCACCAAGAGTGAATCGGAGTGGCCATGATAGCAGCCAGCAAATTTGATGATTTTATTTTTTCCAGTATATCCTCGGGCGACTCTTAGCACCGCCATCACTGCTTCAGTTCCTGAATTGACCATCCGCACCTTTTGTAAACTAGGGATTCGCTTGTTGAGTTGCCCAGCCATCTCGACTTCGAGTGGGCTAGGGGCGCCGAAGCTGGTTCCATTGGGAGTGGTGTTAATGATCGCTTCGACGACCTTGGGATGAGCGTGACCGGCAATCATTGGGCCCCACGAGCCGACGTAATCGATGTAAGTATTTCCGTCGACGTCGGTGAGATAAGCCCCTGATGCCGATTGGATGAAGATCGGATTTCCTCCGACCCACTTAAAGGCACGGACCGGGCTGTTGACTCCGCCGGGGATCAGCTTTTTGGCGGAATTAAAAAGTTTTTGCGATCGAGTTTGGGGCATATGGGGGAACCTTCATACTTAGACTATCGAAAAAAAACTTGTCAAATAACTAAAATTAACGAATCTTCTTGCCATTCCAAAAAAATAAGGAGTCCGCCTATGAAATGTTTTTTCTTGTTCAGGAAGTTTTTGTTTTTAGGTCTCATGACTGTTTTGATTTCTTCCTGCGCCGACACCATTCCCCTGATTGCTGTTCAGATCGAACCGCTCTGCGTCGAGTTGGCCCCTGGAGGGACTCAGCAATTTAATGCCCGTTTATTTATCGATAGTGTCGATCAAGGGTTCCAGAATTCCGAGGTTACCTGGTCGGTTGTTGGTGGAGATGTTAATGGGGTTGTCAGCAATGATCCCGGCACCGAAGGTTTTTATCAGGCCCCTAATACCGTTCCCCCACCCGCAGCTCAGGTTCAAATTGTGGCTGCCAGCAAAGAAGATGATCAAAAAAGTGGGTTAGGGACCGTCGTTTTCACAGGACAGTGTTTACAGTAGGGGGAATGGACCATTTCCAATCCAACTCAAAGGAAAAATATTTGTGAAAACGTTGTGGGGCATTGTCGTTGCTATTTCCCATGAGTGGAAGGGGATTCGCCCTCTGTTGGTTGAAAAAAGTCGCATTCATTATCAGAAGATTCAATTATACGATGGAGAAATTGGATCCAAGGATGTCGTCGTAGTGGTGACAGGGATGGGGCCTGAGCGAGCGGCCCATGCAACCCGTTTTTTACTTCAGCAATATCCGATTACGCACCTCCTTTCGACTGGGTACTGTGGGGCCTTAAATGCAACGATGAAGAGTGGGGATGCGGTGGTGGTGAAAAGTTTTGCTTCGAGTTTTAATGGCGGCAAAGGGTTCGAGAGTTCTCCAGAGCTAGTTCAACAAGCACAGAATGTTCTGACACAACAAAAAATTAATTTTCATGTCGGACGTTTGTTGACCTCAGCAACCCCGATCTTTAGTTCGGAGCAGAAAAAAAAGTTTGCGGAAAAGTTTGAAAGTATCGCGGTCGATATGGAGAGTTACTCCATCGGCGAAACAGTTTCCCAATTTCATAAAGAAATTCCTTTTATTACCGTCCGATTTATTTTTGATGAATTATCCGATGTTTTGCCCGAATCCGATACGATGAATGAGGTGACAGGAGAGGTTAAGCCTTGGCCGCTGGTGAAATCGGTGGTCAAAAATCCTGTGCTGTTAAAAACGTTGCCAGTCTTAGGTCAAAAGGCCCAGCTGGCGCGAAAAAATCTCGTTAAATTTATTCAAGGGCTCTTCGAAATTGAATGAAGAGCTAATAAGGAGTCTCACACTATGAATCAGCGTTTTTCACGATGGTTAAGATTAACCCCTTTATTGTTACTCACCCTCTTGGTTTTTGCCGGCTGCGAAAAGGGGTGTGCAAAGAAAGTGGCGGAGGATGAAGTGTTTCGATTTATCCCTGCCGATCACAATGTGTTGTTGGGGATGAATTGGCAGAAGGTGAAAGCCTCTCCTCTCGCCGAAAAAATCATGAAAGATATCCCCCCCAGTATGAAGCCGGTTTTAGAAGAGATTAATGGGGTGGTGATTGCGATGAAGATCGAAGAGGTCAATCAAGAAGGACGAAAATTTATCGGGGTGACCAAAGGAAAATCCAATCCAGAAAAAGTGGTGGCAGGGATTAGTAAGATCGCCGAAGAAAAAGGGACCAAGCTGACGATGGAAGATTACCAAGGGTATAAGGTCTACTCCTCTCCCCTCGATGGAAATTTTGTGCTGGGTGTGGTGGGGAATCAAATCCTCTTTGGTTCAAAAGAGAAGGTTCAAAATGCGATCGATGTCTCTAATCACAAAGCAGACGCTATTCTCAAAAGTCAGGGGATGATGAAACAACTTCAAACCGTTGATCAGAATAAAATGATCTGGGCGGTCGCCCTCATTCCCGAAAAACCGGAAGCGGAAGCAGACAAAGGGGCTGCAGCACGTGGTTTGTCTTCGATCAAAGCGATCGATTTTATGCTCGATTTCGACAAGGTCTTTTTGGCTGACTTAGGGGTTTTGGCCAAGTCGAAAGAGGATGCCCAGCAGATGACGGCGATGGCGAACTCTTACAGGGCTCTGTTTGGCTCTTCACTTGGGAAACAAAATCCTGCGGTTGGTAAACTTTTGGAAAGCTTAAAGATAGAAAATGCCGAGGATCGAGTGAAACTTTCGATTCAGGTCGATCAAGAAACGTTGGAAATGATCTCCAAAAAAATCCAAGAGAAAGAAAAGTCGATGGTTGGTTCGAAAGTTAGCCCAGAAAGCATCCCATCCAATCCTTAAAATGAATTAAAAAAAACCTCCCTCTGCAGGTTGAATGAAAACCGCAAAGGGAGGTTTTTTATTTTGTAAGCGTTAAATGTTATGAGTGTTGGTGGTTGACGCCGCAAACTTCAGAAGCCCTTCTTTTACAAGCGGAGCAGACTTTAAAATAACTAAATAATAGCAAAAGTCCGCAAATACCAACCGCACAGTAGACGATTCGACTCGCCATACTCATCGGTCCAAGAAGCTTGGCGACTAGGTCGACATTAAAAAATCCAATCGCCCCCCAATTTAAAGCACCAATGATAGTAATCAGACCTACCAGTTTGCAAATGCCACAGAGCATTTTCATAAGGCACCTCCCTTTCTTTCAACACAAAATACATGAAATT
>JBGTGJ010000189.1:0-8120 GCA_041746775.1 bacterium | reverse complement strand
TTATTTTTTGATAAAATTCATAAACTCTGAACGGGTCGCCTGATTTTTTCGAAACACCCCCAACATTTCCGAGGTCACCGCAACCGCCCCTTGCTTTTGCACCCCGCGCATTTGCATACAAAGATGTTCCGCCTCAATCACCACTGCGACACCAAGAGGGTTTAACGATTCATTGATAATTTCCGCAATCTGAGTCGTCATCCTTTCTTGCACCTGAAGCCGCCTTGCAAAAACTTCCACCAAACGTGCAATCTTAGAGAGGCCGAGGATCTTAGCGCTAGGGATATAAGCAACATGGCACTTCCCCCAAAACGGCAGCAGGTGATGCTCGCAAAGACTGTAGATCGCAATATCTTTGACCACGATCATCTCATTATATTTTTCAGTAAATTTGGCGTCGTTGATAATTTCTTTAGGGTCGGCCGAATAACCTTGGGTTAAAAATCGCAGCGCCTTGGCCACGCGATGAGGGGTTTTTTTCAGCCCTTCTCGATTAGGATCTTCCCCAATCCCCTGCAATAGCTGATAAACCCACTCTTCGAGAGGATCGGAGTCAGCTGATTTTTTTGTCACTGCATGTAGAGTTTTCTTTGCCATTTCAGTTTCCCCTGATTATGATGATTACTTTGAGTAATAATGAAAGTACCTACGAAGTGTCAATGTAGGAACAACAAACCCTTAAAAAAAATTAACAAATATGGCTACTCCAAAAGAAACTTTTAACGCCACTTTGGTGAAGATTGAAGAATTAACCCCCACGGTGAGAAATTTTCATTTTGAATTTCTCGAAAAACCTCGTTTTGATTTTAAAGCGGGGCAATTCGTCATGATTGAAGTCCCTCGCGATGAAAAGATGGTCAAAAAACCATACTCGATCGCCAGCCCCCCTCATTGGAAAAACAAGATCGAACTTTGTATAAAAAAAGTTGAAGGGGGATATGTTTCAACTTATTTTTTTGATCTCAAACCGGGCTATGTGATGCCGATGCAAGGCCCTCTGGGAAATTTCCTCATCAAAGAACCATTGCCCGACCATTTGCTCTTTGTCGCCACCGGCACTGGTGTAGCCCCATTGCGAGGACAAATTTACGATCTTTTGGAAAAGAAGGTCACAAAAAAACTCTCACTCATTTTAGGGATTCGCTACGAAGATGAAATTCTCTTTGATGATGAATTTAAAGCATTACAAAAACAACACTCGAACTTCGAATACATTCCTACGATTAGCCGTCCCAAAGATTGGGAAGGAGCGACCGGCTATGTGCAAGACCAGATCAAAGAGCGTTATCCCAACCCCGACAGCCGGCAAATCTACGCGTGCGGATTGGTTCCGATGGTCAATTCTCTCAAAGAATACTTGACCAATCTGGGATATCCAAAAGAAGCGATTCATTTTGAAAAATGGACTTAAGGAATTGCGGATTGGATCTCTTCTAAGACAAATGGATCACTTTCTGATTGTTTGAGTTTTTGCAGTCTTTTCCTTGCCTCATTTCCTAATAGCCTTACATATGCCCACACCGCATGCCCTCGAATCAACGGTTCTGGTTCGCTGAGTTTATCTTCGAGTAGCGGAATAAAAGATTTCTCACCGCTATTCCCCATCGCCACACAGACGTTGCGAATAAATCCCTTCCATTTGGCGCGGAGGATGGCGGAACCGGAGAATTGGGTTTTGAACTCTTGCGGAGTGATTGAAATAAATTTTTCCAACGGCTGATTCCGTACCCCTTCGCGGGGAAAAAATCTTTTCTCGGAAGTCGGCTGACTAAAACGATTCCACGGACAGACCTCCTGACAATCATCGCACCCAAAGATCCTATTTCCAATCAGAGGGCGAAACTCACGAGGGATCGGTCCACGCAGTTCAATGGTGAGATAAGAAATACACCGACGAGCATCCAACTGATATGGGGCCACGATCGCCTGGGTGGGACAGATGTCGATACAGCGAGTGCAAGAGCCGCAATGATCTTGCATGGGGGGATCTGGCTCGAAAGGGATATTGGTCAGCATCACCGCTAAGAAAAAATAAGAGCCAAATTTGGGATGAATGACATTGGTATGCTTTCCTCTCCACCCTAGCCCCGATTTTTCGGCCCAATCTTTTTCCAAGACCGGCATCGCATCGACACTAAAATAAAGTTGGGTGGTGGAATCTAAATCAGTGAGCCATTGAGAGAAGGACCGGAGTTTATCTAAGAGAACCTGATGATAGTCCTCACCCCAGGCATACCGCGCAATATTGGCTTCGTTTGGATGTGAAGTATTCTCAAGACTGTTATCATATCCATGCCCCAACACGATGACCGAGCGAACTTGAGGAAGTAACAGCTGCAAATTTTCCCGTTCCGACCTTCTCCGTTCAAGATATTTCATCTCCCCATGATACCCTTGCTCAATCCATTGTTGAAATTTTTGCAAAGATTCCCCTAGAGGGGGTTGAGTGAATTGAATGAGATCAAAACCTAGCTGTTTTAATTGATCTCGAATCTCTGATTGTAATTTGAATAAATCCATAGAGGAGAAAATATGCAGAAAAAATATTTTATGATCTCTCTGTTAAGCTTTCTAATCCTTTCTAGCTGTACCAAACAACCTTCTCAGCAAAAACAAAATCCTACTTCCCAGCCTATTGTCTCTGGAACCATCGAAATATCCAAGGACCTTCAAGCCACTATTGATCCCCTCGCGGTGATTTTCATCATTGCAAGGAATGAAATGGGGCAAATTGCCGCCGTGAAAAAACTACTTCCCCCTTTTCAATACCCTTTAGATTTCTCTTTGGGCAATAAAGACGTCATGATTCAAGGGACACAATTGACAGGAAAGTTAAAATTATCGGCGAGAATCGATGCCGATGGAAATGCCAACCCTCCAGGTCCAGGAGACATCGTGGGGGAGACTCAAGAGGTAGAGGTGGAAACAGAAGGGGTCAAAATGCTTCTCGATAAAAAACTATAAAAAAAGGGGCCGATATGACTCGGCCCTTTACCAACTACCCACTAGTAACCAAAATTACATACCGTCACTACCAATCGCTTCGACGGGGCATGACTCTAAAGCCTCCTGGCAAAGCTTGGTTTCTTCAGGACTTCCCGGTTGTTTGTAAACGAAAGAATAGCCACCATCATCATCTCGCTTAAAGTTTTCGGGAGCGGTTTCTCGGCAAAGATTGCAATCGATGCATTGACTATCGACGTAAAATTTACCGTCCGGTTGGTTAGGCAATTTGTCATTCTTATCAGCCATGGAACTATTTCCTCCTTAAATAATCTTTTTTGAGAGAGGGCCGCCTAGCACAAACTATTTTTTAATCTCAATGGATATTTTACCCAATAAACTCGAGAGGGGGCATACTAGAAATCAGTTTTTGCTGAGCCGCCTCCTCAAACAATCTTTTAACTGCCTTGCGCCCTCTTTCCCCATAATCCACTGTTAAATCGTTGACATACATCCCCACAAATCGGTCCATGTTGTCTCGTTTTAACCCCCGGGCGAAGGTCGCGGCATAATCGAGGGCCGCTTCCCGGTGATCGAGGGAATATTGAATCGCTTCTCGAAGCAGTTGGGACACCTTAAGACAATCTTCAGCTCCTAAATCCCGGCGAATCACATTCCCGCCTAATGGTAAGGGCAATCCTTCGGTCTTTTCGTACCACCATTCTCCCAAATCGATGATCTTATGAAGCCCACTCTCTTGGTAGGTCAGTTGCCCTTCATGGATGATTAAACCAAGTTCAACTTCCCCTTGAACGACAGCAGGAAGGATTTTGTCAAACGGCATCACGACAAAATTGATCTCTGGCTCATAGAGTTTTAAGGCCAAATAGGCGGTTGTCCAAACTCCAGGGACGGCAATCACTTTTCTTTTTAAAACGGAGGGATCTTCGGCCTGTTTGGAAATCACCATCGGCCCGTACTTATCCCCCATCGAAGAACCGGAGGAGAGCAAGGCATACTTAGAGGCAATGCGTGGAAAGGCGTGAAAGGAGATCGCGGAGACCTCATAAATTCCATGCATCGCTTTTTCATTGAGAGTTTGAATATCAGAAAGGACATGATCAAATCGAAACTTGCCAGTATCGATTTTATCCTTCGCCAGCGCATAAAACATGAAGGCGTCATCACTATCGGGGCTATGCGCTACTTGAATTAATTTTTTCTCCATAGAAATGGGGCGATACGAGATGAACAAAAAGTTGTCAACGCCCAATCTCCATCCACTGCTCTTGTAAAACCCCCATCACTCTTGCCAATACCTCTTCGATTTTTTCCGGCGAAATCTCGACCTGAGCATGTTTTAATAAGTGCTTTTGAATCTCCCTTCCAAAATCTCGGAGGTCCCCTTTCATCTGTTCTTGAAGCAAGTCACTGAATTTTTCTTGAAGAGAGGGGTAGATCTTCCCATTTTTTCGAATGATCAACCCTTCCATGAGATTTTTTCTGGCATCGGCAAGATAATCATCCAGGGAGGGAAAGAACCGATAAAACAAAGCTACCAACAATCGAAAGATCACTTCATCTCGATGCTCCCCATAAACTCGCATCGGATTACAGAGAATGCATTGTTCTAAGAGATGCTTCTTCCCAAAGTCTTCCATCAACAGATCGAGAGTATAATAAAATGAGTCTTCCGGGGTAAACTGCGGCTGCTCAGGACAAACTTCTTCCTTACGATTTTTGCGAATCGGCTCGAAACGAATAATATTAGTGTCATCGGTGATGCTCATCGTTTTCTCTTCTATTGACATTAACACCTCGATACAATGAACTCAATACAACAGAATTACCTCTCTTTAAGGTAAGAGGGGTCCAGGGGAATTATGAATCAAAAAAACTTTTATCTCAAACAAATGGAAGTTGGCCCGATGGAGAACTTTGTTTATCTCATCGGCGACCCGGAAACTCGCCAGGCAGTGGTGGTAGATCCGGCATGGCAAGTCGATACCATCCTACATCAGGCAGAAAAGGATGATATGAAGGTGGTAGGTGCACTGATCAGCCATCACCATCACGATCACACAAATGGCATCGAAGACCTTCTGAATGCTCATGATTGCAAGATCTATATCAATAAACATGATGCCGAATATGTTGAAGTCCCCTCTTCCAATTTAATCAGAACCGATCACGGGGATGAAATCCAAGTAGGAAATCTTAAAATCAAATTTCTTCACACACCGGGGCATACGCCGGGCAGCCAATGCTTCCACGTGCAAAATCATTTGGTGAGTGGGGATACTTTATTTATCAAGGGGTGCGGGCGTTGCGACTTTCCGGGGGGAGATCCAGAACAGATGTATTACACCTTGACTCAGAAATTGATGAGGATGGATGACAATACCATTCTTTTACCGGGACATAATTACGCGGAAAAACCACAATCGACGATGGGGGACGAAAAGAAACAAAACCCCTACATCAAAACCGCCGCTTCTTCACTCAAAGACTTTTTAAAATTAAGGATGGGAAGATAAAGAATATTTGACCCCAATCCTCCTCCTTTGTAAGGAGGAGAAAGAAATTGAAGGAGGAATCCATGCCTGAAGTTGGCGACATCGCCCCAGATTTTAATTTACTCGATCAAAACCAAAACCGTGTCGAATTAAAAAAAGCGCTCAGCAAAGAAAAAGTCTTGCTCGTTTTTTATCCAAAGAATGACACCCCCGTTTGTACCGCCCAACTTTGTGATTATCGTGACAACTATGCTCAATTTCAAAGTTTGGGGGTTCAAATTTTTGGGATCACCATCTCAACAATTGAAGGATTTCAACACGAAAAATTTGCCGAAAAAATCCAAGCCCCTTTCCCTCTCCTCAACGACTACGATAGCCGAATCACCAAACGCTACGACGCCATGAGCATCACCGGAATGCCCAAACGAGCCTTATTTTTAATTGGAGAAGATGGAAAGATTCTCTACAAACATGTGGAAGCTCTTCCGGTTTTCCGCAGGAAAAGCGAAGATCTATTAGCAGATCTCAGAAAAGTCTTAGGAAACGCAGAAAAACTCGCTTCGTAGAGATTGTCATTCCAGCATGCCTTTAGCTGGAATCCATTTTCTATAATTAATTCCTTTCCACATGGAAAATTCTATCACATAAAAATGGATCCCAGCTTAAAACTGCTGGGATGACACGGGGAGTGCACTCTAACCAACTAATGCGCCGCCTCTTCCGCCCCAGGATACGTCTCCTGTTTTTTCACATGCGCTGCCTTCAAGTGATTGAACGGTTTGAATCGTGAATTCTTTTTAAACCCCCGATACTCCGCATCGCACCGATAACAAACCGCCATCGGTGGAAGAAATCGATAGAGAAGAAAGTCGATCGCAGCAACGACCAACAACGAAATCCCATACGTCCAAAAACTCAAAATAACGCCGACAATAACAATCGCTAATCCCAGATTCCGATTAAACGCCTTTTGTAAAAACAACTGCCGCTCATTGCAAATCAAACAATGATCCAGCTCAAGGTCAGCTTTGGCCTTTTCATCGACATAGGTCTCAATTTTTTTCTGACATTGCGGACAATGGAAGTTTTCAAAAGATTCCCATTTGGAGAGAATCATCGGAAGGTCACAGTGAGGACAATGGAAACGAGTCTGCATATTAAATAGGAATATTCGACAACAAAAAGATATATTTCGAAATCATCTCACCAATAATCACAAAAACTACTCCAACATACAAAAGCCCAGTCGCGGATTGATTGGCACCGAGCTTGGCGGTCTTCCAGATCATATAGGAGAGGACTGCGGGGATCCCTAGCCCTGCCAACATCCGCTGCCAGAAGAAGAGACCGTGCCCAGCTGTTATATCCATCAGCTGGCGCACCACGATTTCTCCTCCATCAACATGCTTGGCATAGACCCAGTAGGTTCCAAGTACAACGAGGAAGCGCGCGATCAAAACAAAGATCAGCATCTCCGCCATCCTCCCCAACAGACGTTTCGGCATCGATTTCACAAGATACCAGTGACCAAAGATCATCGCCAAGACAAAGACTCCGAGGAAAAGTGCTGCGGTGAGGAAATGGAGTGGAAGGACCAGGCTCTTGAGTCCACCATAAAGCTCATGCGTGCGATACAAAAACCCTTCGGAGAAAAGTGCCACCCCCCCCACGAGCGCGGTGATACGAACGATCGCTTTTGCCCCATTCGCTTTTTTTAATCGCATTCGAATGTAGAGAAATAAACAGAGTGCGAAGAAAGATAAATATAAAACCCAAGTCACTAAATACCACGGAGAGTGATGAATGCTATCGACACCGAAATTTTTAGGAAGTTCAAACGGATAATAAAGACTTAGAAATAATCCAATCCCGATCAAGATAGAACTGAGCCCGCTGCTCAGTTGGTAAAACTTTACATCGACCTCTTTCAGCGGCATCAGCGCCAAAAGGATCATGCAGCCTACTGCAAATTGATAGAGAAACATGACGAGAATGAAGGAGATATGAAACACGCTGGTGGCGTTACTTAAACCGACTCACAAACTCAAGCAGGTTTTTTAATTTCGGCCACACGGGATCCTTCGGAGGTAAGACTAAACTGCAACCGCCGGCAGAAACCCCTTCCCCTCCTGGCGTAACGTTGAAAGAAGGGGATTCTCCAGAACCAGTTGCTAAATCCTTGTTAGGAAAAACATCGCAGTTACGACCAGAACATTGACAAGTCACCACTTGATCCGCAAAACACCCCGCCTCCACTTGTTGAACGGGAGGATCCACCGGCTCAAGACCTGAGGCACCCGTAAATTGTGAATCGATATTCTGCACACACAATTGATAAGTTTGACCACTCTGAAGTCCCGTAATCAGATAATCGCCGCAACCCGATTTACAATTTTCTACATCTTTATCAATTCGCGTAAAGCGAGGGGCCTCCGCACCTGAGACAAATGCGATCGCATCGGTTCGACTTAAAGCAGGATTGGTATTACGAGCTACCACCTCGACGCCACGCAACTCCTCTCCATTATCTCCCAGCACACGGCCAGAGACGGAACACCCTAGCTCTTCACCACTTCCATAGAGACGGGTAAAGTAAGCTTTATCATCGGCGTTTAAGGTTTCCATTTTTTAACCGGGCAAAATAATAGGAAACATCGTGGG
>JBGTGJ010000188.1:0-6166 GCA_041746775.1 bacterium | reverse complement strand
TATTCCTACAAATAAGACCACAGACCACTGACCACGGACCACTGACTAGGAGAAAATCAATATCCCGCTTTTAGTCTGTTGTCCCTGGTCCGTTGTCCGTGGTCTCTTCTTATTAAGGAGTTCCCATGGACCTCAAATCGCTCGTTCGCGACATCCCTAATTTTCCCAAGCCTGGAATTATCTTTAAAGACATCACACCACTTCTGCAAAATCCCAAAGCCTACCAAGCAATCGTTCAAAATTTTATGGAGCGATATCGCGAGCGCCCTATCGATGTCATTGTAGGGATTGAATCGCGTGGATTCCTCTTCGGCTCCGTACTTGCCTACGAACTAGGAAAAAGTTTTGCGATTATGCGAAAGAAGGGAAAGCTTCCTTATACGACTGTCTCTTTCACCTATCAGTTAGAATATGGTGATGACACGATTGAATTGCATGAAGATGCGATTCCCAAAGGGGCTCGCGTTCTTATTGTTGATGATCTCCTCGCCACTGGTGGAACTGCCGCCGCTGCAGCGCATTTGGTCGAAAAGATGGGGGGGAAGGTGGAAGAGTTAGCCTTTGTGATTGAGTTGGAGTTTTTAGAAGGGAAGCGGAAGTTGAAGGATTATTCGGTGTTTAGCCAGATCAAGTATGCGTAGAGAATATTGACATAAAGATGCTATATATATAATATAAAGCTGTTATGGCTTTAAGTATTCATACGGATGCAAAATTTGAAAAACAGTTAGAATGGCTAAGTCGACGTCTGCAGAAAACCAAGACGGATGTGGTTAAGGATCTCGTTCAAGAGAAATTTTATTTAAAAAAATCGGGATTTCAATTTGGCGCCCTCCGTGGCTCAAAAAAATATTCCTCTAAAGACCTCCAAAAAGAATTAAAACTTATCGACAAAGACTATGATTTGGGTTGATTCAAGTTTCGCTGTTGAATGGCTAGCTGGGACAGAGCGGGCTGAAAAAGTCCAATATGAATCAGAGCCGTTAGGAATTCTTCCCTCACAATATGCCGAAACTTTCGTATTGTTCCTTAAAAAGGGATTTGAACCTGAAAATGTTGCCCAGCAGTTAGAATCTCTTGAGATAAAGCATCCTGAAAATATTCACCTTCAATTGGCGGCTAAGCTTTACCTAGAAGCACGTAAATCTCCTAAAAGCAAAGCATCTCTTGCTGATGCTATATTGGCTGCTGTTGCTTATCATAGGCATGAGAAAATTTTAGCCTTTGATGGAGATTTTAAGGATTTAGGTTTTAAAGAAAAAAATGGTGTTTGGAGTATTTGAAGCATTCAGCTTTATTTCTTTTCTGGCTCCTTTTCTTCATCGCTCTTTTCTCCCGTGAAGAAATCCTTAACGCTCCCTCCCGCCTTTTTAAAGGCACGACCTGTAGCTTTTCCCCCTTTTTTTATCCCTTTCCCTGCCGCTTTGAATCCCTCACCCATTTCATGCCCAGCCGTTTTGAAACCGCGCCCCACGACGTAAATTCCCCCTTTTTCTCCACTCTTGGAACCGACCGGTTTTTCATCGTCGGATTTTGAAGATTGGGTATTTTCAGCAAATGTGGTGGCGGGAAGCGTCACGCTCAAGCAAAAAAGCGCTAATATCACGAGAGCAAAAGTTTGTTTTTTCATAGATACTCCTAATTTTTTTTTATCTTTCTAAAATTAATGCAGGAAAAGAGGCAAAGTGAAGCGGATCTTGGGGCTCTCCTTCTATCGATTCGAGAGAATTGCAAAAAGTCACAACTCGTTTCATCCATTTATCTAAATCTAGCCCCATAAACTGATGCATCTTCTGTTCTGACATTTCTTTTAAACAACTCTGAAATTTAGTCGAGGCTTCTTTATAGAGATTGTCAAAACCTTTTCTACTGCCAGAATAAAGTTTTAGCAAGGCAGCAGAAAATTGGATGAGGGCTTGTAGGAATTTCCCTTCGAGGTCCGATTTTTCGGTCCCCATCCAGACATTTTCCCAGGCCTCGTGAGCTTCCCACCAAAAGCCATGGTTGAATAGGTCAACGCCGTAAAGATAGGTTTCATTCTGGACCCAATGATCTGGCGTCATGCGAAGGGTTTTTTCCTCCAATTTTTTATAACTATGCCCACTGGGATCAATTACCGGATGGGGAGAGACTGTCGGGATATAGCGATACCGCGGAAAACTTTTTTGGGTGTATCGTGGGATAGCGAGCTGCATGAAGACCCAATTTACTATTTTTCTCTTTATCTTCCCATCATTTTCTGGCTTCTTTTGACCTTCACTTAAACCTCATGGAAGGGGATTACACCAATGCCCGAAAAAGAAATAATCTGGTCACCAACCCCCGAATATATTGAACAGGCCAACATCACCCGTTTCATGCGGGTCCACAAAATTCAAAATTATGAAGAGCTGATTCGGCGTTCCACCGACGATACTGAATGGTTTTGGGAAGCTTGTCTTAAAGATCTCAACATTCGCTGGCAAGAGCCGTATAAAAAACTGCTCGATCTCTCGAAAGGTTTTTCCTGGGCAGAGTGGTTCGTTGGAGGAAAGCTCAACATCGTTGATCATTGTCTTGATCGACATATTCAGGAAGGGAGAGGGGACAAGACTGCTTTTATCTGGGAAGGGGATTGTGGCGCGGTTCGAAAGGTCACGTATCAAGATTTGTTTGAGCAGGTGAATCGGCTGGCTTCTGCATTACAAAAATTGGGAGTGGAGAAGGGGGATCGCGTTGGTCTTTACCTTCCGATGATTCACGAGATGGTCGTCAGTTTTTTTGCCTGTCTCAAAATCGGTGCGATTGTTATCCCGATCTTTTCCGGTTTTGGTCCGGAGCCTTTGGCGGTTCGTCTCAACAACGCGGAAGCGAAGGTGTTGATCACAGCGGATGGCTCCGTTCGTCGCGGTAAAGAGATTGCGATCAAACAGACGGCTGATTTAGCGCTACAACAGGTCCCTTCCATCCAGCATGTCATTGTGGCGAAGCGGCTTGGAAATGAGATCCCTTGGAATTCAAATCGGGATCATTGTTTTGATGAACTCATCTCGCAAGGTTCCACTACTCATCCCACCGCTGTTTTGGATGCTGAAACACGCTGCATGATCATTTACACCTCAGGGACGACAGGTCTTCCTAAAGGAACAGTGCATACTCACGCCGGTTGCCTTGCGCAGATGGCAAAAGAGGTCGCTTATTATTTTGATACCAAATCGAGTGACGTCTTTTTTTGGGTGACCGATATCGGTTGGATGATGGGGCCGTGGGAGATGATCGGCACGATGGCGCAAGGGGGGACGTTCGTGATTTTTGAAGGGGCTCCTGATTATCCCGAGCCGGATCGGCTGTGGAAGATGATCGCAGAGCATGGGGTAACGATTTTTGGAATCTCTCCAACCGCGATTCGACTGCTCATGAAATCGGATGAGAGTTGGGTGAAGAAACATGATTTGAGTAAACTTCGGATTTTGGGTTCTACCGGTGAACCTTGGGATCCTCAATCCTATCGATGGTTTTTTGAAAAAGTCGGAGGCAGCCGTTGCCCGATCATTAATATCAGTGGAGGTACGGAGATCGTCGGTTGTTTGCTAGCTCCGCTTCCTATTACTCCACTCAAGCCGACCACGCTCCGTGGCCCTGGTCTAGGAATGGATGTCGATGTTTGGGATGATTCGGGAAATTCTCAGCGCGGCGAAGTCGGTTATCTCGTTTGCAAAAAACCGGCTCCGTCCATGACCAAAAGTTTTTGGAACGATGATGAGCGATATCTCGAGACCTATTTTTCTAAATTTCCCAATATCTGGTTTCACGGCGATTGGGCGATCGTGGATGAGGATGGTTTTTGGTTCCTCCAAGGGCGGGCTGATGACATGATCAAGGTTTCCGGTCGACGCACGGGGCCTGCTGAGATTGAGGCGGCACTGCTTCGTCACCCCGCTTGTGCTGAGGCGGCGGCGATTGGAGTTCCACATGAGATCAAAGGGGAGGGGATTGTCTGCTTTGTGGTGTTAAAGGGGGACTTCCAGCCGACAGAGCCTCTTGCCAAAGAGCTGCAAGAAAAAGTAGGGGAGGTATTAGGAAAAACTTTACGTCCCGAAAAAATTCACTTTATTCCTGCCCTACCGAAAACTCGATCAGCCAAGATCGTTCGTGGGGCGATTAAGAAAAAATATTTGGGTAAACCGATCGGGGATCTTTCTTCCGTAGACAATCCGGAGGCGTTAGATTCCATTCAATCTATTTAAGAGGTAAATATGAAACGAACTTTTATTGCTACTTTCATCATGATTTCCACGATCGCCGCTTTTACCCAAGCGGAAGAGCAAAAGCCATTATCTCAAAAGGAAATTTCGCAAGGGATGGCGGAGACCTGGTGTCAAAAGATGGATGAGTGTTCCAAAGACAAGACGATGAGTACCCAAGAGTGCCAGCGGGTGCTATTCAAGAGCTTCAAAACCAAGTTTGATAAGCTACCCAAAGAACTGGCGTTCGCCTTGGAGAGGCCAACTTTCCAAAAATGTCAGCAGAATATCCTCAAAGGGACTTGTGATTCGTTGCAGAGGGCGACAACGCTAGATGGATGCGAGTTTATTGGGTTGTTGAATCGTTAAAACCGAATCTTCATCGGTGAAACATCCTCACTCAGCATTGCTCCAATTCTTCCAAAGATCTGGGGAAGTAACTGATTTACAAAGAAACGGGCCGTCTTGACTTTCCCTTCATAAAATCTCGCTTCATCATTCTCGGTGCAGATCTTTGCCTTTTGTTCCTCGACTTCCGCCCCTTGTGATTTCCAGATCCCTTCGAGTTTGGAAAGAGCCATGATCGCTTGATCCATTAATAGATAGGCGATGAAGAGATCTCCTAGGCTGTGCAGATAAGAGACGGCGTGGAGTTGCGGGAGATCTAAATTTCCAGCCATCCCCCATTCGGCAAATTTCATAGTGACCTGTCCGACTTTTTCTATCGCTTTTTTGAGCCGGCTGATTTCTTCCTTGAATGCAGGATGGGCTTGATGGGTTTCACAGAAGTTCTGAAGTTTTTCGTATAACTCACGAAAATATTGACCATTTTTTTGAGTCAGTTTTCTGCCGATAAGATCAAGTGACTGGATACCGTTGGTTCCTTCGTAGATCGAAGAGATTTTGACGTCTCGCATGTACTGTTCGATCGGATATTCTGAAATATAACCATATCCGCCATAGGTCTGCATTGCCCATTCGGTCACGCGAAAGCCAAAATCGGAGCAATACGCTTTACAGATTGGGGTGAGTAATCCCAAAAAGCCATCCAACTTTTCTTTCTCCTCAGGGTTTTGAGCCATCACCTCTTGATCATCTAAATAGGCGGCATAAAGGAGTAGGGCGCGCATCCCCTCCACATAAGCCTTCATGCTGGTGAGCATGCGGCGTACATCTGGGTAATCAACAATTGTCTTTCCTCCCTGGGTTCTTTGTTTCGCGTAATCCAAAGCGCTTTCGTAGGCGGCCCCTGCGACCCCTTGTCCTTGAAGTCCACAGGCGATTCGGGCCTCATTCATCATCTGAAACATCATCGGCATCCCTTTTTTCTGCTCTCCAATCAGATAACCGATGCAGTCATTGTTATCTCCAAAACTCAAAGTGCAGGTGGAGGATCCTTTGATCCCCATTTTATGTTCGATGTTGACGGTTTTGACGTCGTTAGGTTGTCCTAAGCTGCCATCGGGGTTCACTCGAATCTTTGGGACGGCAAAGAGGGAAATCCCTTTGGTCCCTTGAGGATCGCCAGGGATGCGGGCCAAGACGAGGTGGATGATATTATCGGTAAGATCGTGGTCACCACTCGAGATAAAAATTTTATTCCCTTTAATTTTATAATGATCCCCTTCTGGAGTAGCCGAAGTGGTGATATCGCCGACGGCACTACCTGCCTGCGGTTCGGTGAGACACATCGTCCCAGCCCATTGCCCACCATACATTTTGGGGACAAATTGCTCGGCGAGTTCCTTTTTTCCAAAAGTTTCGATGAGATGGGCAGAGCCGCGACTCAAACCGGAATACATGGAGAAGGCAACACAGCTGCCGATAAAAAATTCCCCAGCTGCCATCGTGAGAGAGACCGGAAGGGCTTGTCCGCCATACGTCGTTGGAACATCCATCCCAATAAAACCGTTGCTCGCAAAGTGTTGGTACGCTTCTTTAAA